>VERC01000117.1 GCA_018882825.1 Acidimicrobiia bacterium
CGGCGGGGCATGGATCCACGGCCCCCGCTCACGGTGTGGTTCGACGACGACTGCGGGGTGTGCTCGGCCTCGGTGCGATTCCTCGACCGCCATGCCGACGAGTCGGTGAGGTTCCGCCCGTCCCGGTACCTCGACGACCCGGACCTCCTGGCCCGTTCCGAGGTGGCCCTCCTCGCCGTTGGCCCCGATGGGCTCGTCGAGGGCCGGGCGGCCGTCGCCGCCGTGCTCGGTCGGTGTGGTCGGTTCGGTCGGGCCGCCGGCGTGGTGCTGTGCTGGCCCCTGGTCGACCGTCTCGGTGATGTCGTCTATGCCCGGGTGGCCGCCAACCGGGCCCGGATCTCCCGGTGGCTCCGTCTCCCGGCCACCTGCGACCTCCCGCCCTCGCGCTCCTGAGCCGACGGAATCGCTCTTGACAAAGTATCTTTGCTGAAAGGATACTTGCCATCGGCCGGGCGTCTTCCGTCCGGCCCCGAGGAGGAGCGATGACCCCGACCCAGACCGCCGCCGCCCGTGCCGACGTCACCCCTGCCGAGCACGAGCTGCCCAACATGATCTCGGTCGACGATCACGTGCTCGAACCGCGGAACCTGTGGCAGGAGCAGTTGCCCGAGGCGTTGCGCGATCGGGGCCCCCGGGTCGAACGCCATCGGGTGAAGCTCTCCTTCCGCGGTGGTCATTACGGCTTCGATCTCGACGCCCCCGATGGCGAGTGGTGCGATGTGTGGCGGTTCGACGATCTCGTCACCCCCACCGGTCTGTTGCACGCACCGGCGGGCATCCCCCGGGATCAGCAGCGCAACATCCCCGCCACCTACGAGGACTTCCGTCCCGGGACCTGGGACCAGACGGCTCGCCTCGCCGACATGGACCTCAATCACGTCGACGCGGCCATCAACTATCCCAACATCTTCCCCCGGTTCGCCGGTCAGGGATTCCTCGAGCGGGCCGACAAGGACCTGGCGCTCGCTGCGCTGCGTATCTACAACGACTGGATGATCGAGGACTGGTGCGGTGGCGCCGGTCGTGGCCGACTCATCCCGTTGACACTCGTCCCGCTGTGGGATCCGGAGCTCGCCGCCGCCGAGGTACGGCGCTGCGCGGCCAAGGGTTCGTACGCCATCGCCTTCAGTGAGAACGTCGCCCGGCTCGGTCAGCCCTCGCTCTACACCGGTGCATGGGATCCGCTGTGGGAGGCCTGTCAGGAGACCGACACTTCGGTGTCGATGCACATCGGGTCATCGTCGTCGATGCCCACCACGTCCGAGGATGCACCGTTGGCCACTTCGATGTCGATGTACGCGCAGAACGCACAGGGATCACTGTGCGACTGGGTGTTCTCCGGGACCCTCGAACGCTTCGATCGACTGAACATCGCCTATGCCGAGAGTCAGGTCGGATGGATGCCGTTCCAGCTCGAGCGTATGGACGCAGTGTGGCGTGACGGTCGAGCCGACGTCGATCACGTCCGTACCGCACCGAGCGAACAGGTGCGCGGTCGCGTCTACGGCTGCATCTTCGATGACCTCCATGGCTTGATCAATCGTGATGCCATCGGCACCGATCACATCCTGTGGGAGACCGACTACCCACACTCCGACGGCACCTTCCCCCATTCGCGCAAGGTGGCGCACGAACTGTTCACCGCCGCCGGGATGGACGCCACCGAATGCCGCATGGTCCTGCGGGGCAACGCCATCCGTGCCTACGGACTCGAGCGCTTCGGCATCACCGCGTGAGCGACGCGATGCCATTCGAGTTGCCCGGTACCGACGGACTGCTCGGTCACATCGTGCGTCTCGACATCGCCGTGCAGCGCGTGCTCGATGAGATCGCGTCGCGCTCGGACATCTCGGTGGCCGATTACCTCGTCCTCGGTGTGGTGCGCCGTTCCCCGGGCCACCGCAGTGCCCCGTCGGCGTTGTGCGAGGTGCTGGGTCGCACCTCGGGCGGGATGTCGCTCACCCTCGATCGACTCGAACGCGCCGGACTCGTGCGGCGGTTGCCCGATCCCTCCGATCGTCGCCGGGTGGTGATCGAGGCCACGGCCGACGGACTGGACCTCGCTCGGCGGGTCAATGCCGATCTCCACGACTGGGAGGACTCCCTCGGTGTCCCCGATCCCGAACGTGAGGAACTGGTCGCCGTGCTCGGTCGCCTCACGGCGGTGATCGGCGCCGCCGACCTGCCGGAGGCCGTCCGCGTCCGGTGAGTCCGGTCTGTCGGCGGCGAACCGACCCTCACGATTCCGGCGCTCCGACCGGTACCTGCTAGGAAATCGGGGCTCTCCACGACCGGCTTGGGCCGAACGCGAAAGGTACCCACATGGGCATGCTCGACGGAAAGATCGCCATCGTCACCGGCGCCGGCCACGGCATCGGCCGCGGCCACGCACTGGAACTGGCCAAGCATGGCGCCAAGGTCGTGGTGAACGACCTCGGCGGTTCGGTGTCCGGCGAGGGTTCCGGTCGGGCCGCCGATGAGACCGTGGCGCTGATCGCCGAGCGCGGCGGTGAGGCGGTCGCCAACTACGGCAACGTGACCGTCCACGAGGACTGCGGCGCCATGGTGCAGCAGGCCATCGAGGCCTTCGGCGGACTCGACATCCTCGTCAACAACGCCGGCATCGTGCGCGACGCCGCCATCTGGAACATGCCGGTCGACGATTTCGACGCCGTGATGGCCGTGCACGTGCGTGGTACGTGGTCGGGCAGCCACTTCGCCGCCAAGTACTTCCGCGAGCAGTCCAAGGCGGGCACCCCGCGGGCCGGGCGCATCATCAACACGACCTCGGGTGCCGGTCTCGGCGGCAACTTCGGTCAGTCGAACTACGCCACGGCCAAGATGGCCATCGCCGGCCTGACCCTGACCCTCGCCATCGAGCTCGGCGGCATCGGCACGACCGTCAACTGCATCGGACCGGCCGGTCTCACCCGCATCACCGCCACCATGCCCGGTGCCGGTGAGGCCTTCGAACCCGACGCCATCGCCGAGGACGACTTCCATCCGATGGATCCGGCCAACTCCTCGCCCATCGTGGCCTGGCTGGCCTCCGATCAGGCCGGGTACGTCAACGGTCAGGTCATCCGGTCGCTCTACGACAAGGCGATCCTGATGCAGGGCTGGCGCGAGAAGGTCACCATCGAGAACGGCAACAAGAAGTGGGATGCCACCAAGATCGGCGGTCGCATGGCCTCCGAGGTCTTCCAGGTGGCGCCCACCGGCATCAAGTTCCTGCAGGCCTGAGCCGTCAACCCACCAGCGATCCCGGATCCAGATCCCGGATCGCCGCGCATGACCGCGTGATCATCGAGGCGAACATCGCATCGGACTCCGGTGTCGGTGTCGCCGTCGCGTACACCGCCCCGAGGATCGTCACCAACGGTCCCTGGGGTGTGCCGAGTCGATAGTCGGTCCACGTCGCCTCGGGCGCACGATCGACACCATGGGCGCGCAACGCCTCGTGGTAGGTCTGCACCAGCTCGCGTTCGGCTCCTCGCCGAACCTCGGTGTCGAGTCCGAGCCCGAGGAAGTAGCCGAGATCGCGACCGGCGAAGCCGAGACCGATCGTCTGCCAGTCGAGGGTGTGTATGCGTGCACCATCGGGTGAGCGCATCAGGTTGTCGGGGCGGAAGTCGCCGTGCACGAACGTGAGGCGATCGCGTCCGGCCAGCAACCAGTCGCCCATCCATCCGGTGAGGTCATCGAGCACGGCGATGTCGTCGGCCGACAGCCATGGCGCGAATTTCTCGATGAACTGCGGTACCGCGCCGGCGAACACCTCGGCGTGGAAGCCGGCGCCCTCGGGAGAAGGGACGCGCAGTGCCGGGTCGGTCGTGAGCGCCGGATCGGCCCAGCGGGGACCGTGCAGTCCGGCCAGTTCGCGCAGGGCCACGGTGGACTCGGCGGCGGTGAAGCCGGCGAGTTGCACACCCGGCGTCGACGGTGCCAGATCGTCGAGCAGCAGGACGAACGAGGTCGAGTCCTCGGTGATGGTGGCGTACCAGCAGTTCGGCACGGTGATGTCGACGCTCGAGCACCACTGCGTGTACCAGTTGAACTCGTTGCGGTAACCGTCAGCGATCAGCGTGCGGGTCGAGGGATCACCACCGGCCATCTTCGCCACCAGAGAACGCGGCATCGCCGGGTCGGGACCGGTGAGTGCCAATGCCCACGACTGGCCCATCTGCCCGGTGCCCACCCGGGTGGCGGCGACGTCGGTGACCTCGACACCCAGTGCCACCGACAGCCAGGCGGGACCGAGTTCGCTCACCTCATCGGTGGGGCCGGCTCCGGGCCGGTCGGTGGCAACGGCTCGATTCGTCATGGGACACCTCGGGTTCGTGGGTGCGACGGTGGGTCGGTCCGGTGGCTACCGTAGGCGCAGCGCCCCGGGTGCATCGGGGCCCGTCAACGAGCCGTCCAGGGGGACCAATGGCCATCTCATCGGTTTTCGATGCCGACAACCACTACTACGAGGCACTCGACGCGTTCACCCGCTACATCGAGCCCGAGTTCCGGCACCGCTGCATGCAGTGGGCCGATGTCAACGGGAAGCAGATGCTGCTCGTCGGCGGCAAGATCAATCGCTTCATCCCGAACCCGACGTTCGACCGCCTCTCGGCCCCGGGGAGCCTGGAGCAGTACTTCCGTGGTCGCAACCCGAAGGGCGACAGCGTCAAGGACCTGTTCGGCGACCTCGAGCCCTGTGATCCCGCCTACCGGGACCGCGACATCCGTCTCAAGGTCATGAAGGACATGCACATCGCTGGTGCGTTGTTCTTCCCGACGCTGGCCGTGGGCATGGAGAACGCGCTGCACGATGATCTGCCTGCAGCCCAGGCGGCCTTCCGGGCCTTCAATCGATGGCTCCACGAGGACTGGGGGTTCGCCTACGAGGAGACGATCTTCGCCACGCCCGTCATGGTGCTCGGTGACATCGACAACGCCGTGCGCGAGTTGGAGTGGGCCCTCGACCGCGATGCGCGCTGCGTGCTGGTGGGTACCGGTCCGGTGCGCACCACCGAGGGACTCAAGTCGCCGGCCGATCCCCGATTCGACCCGTTCTGGGCCCGGGTGCAGGAGGCCGGTGTGACCGTCGTGTACCACGGCGGGGCCAACGCCTACTACGACCTCATCACCATGTGGGGTGAGAAGTCGGAGATGGAGGCGCACAAGTTCGAACCGTTGCGTCAGGCGTTGTCACACGACGCCGTGGCCGACACGTTCGCCGCCCTCATCCTCCACGGTCTGATGGATCGATTCCCGCGCATCCGATTCGCCACCGTCGAGACCGGCGCCAACTGGGTGCGTCCGCTGCTCAAGCGGATGAAGAAGATCCACTCCCAGGCGCCGTCGATGTTCGCCAACAACCCGGTCGAACAGTTCAAGCAGAACGTGTGGGTGTCGCCGTTCTACGAGGACGAGCTCGACCAGTTGCGCGACGTGATGGGTGCCGATCGTCTGATGTTGGGTTCCGACTGGCCCCATACCGAGGGTCTGGCCGATCCGTTCACCTTCATCGGCGATCTCACCGAGGCCGGGTTCTCCGAGGCCGAGCAGCAGTTGATCATGCACGACAACTGCGCATCGCTCGTCGTTCGTCGACCGGGCTGAGCCCGAGGGCGGCGGAGGGGCACGTTCTCGTCCGCCGCCCGCACCGATGTCCGATCGCGCCTTCGTCATCGAACCGACCGACGCCGTGTACCGGCGTCGGATCGAGACGCGACCCTCACCCGGGGTCGTCGACGCGGCGATGGAGGACTTCATCCATCACTTCGCCCTGCGCCTCCATCACGACGGCGCGGTGGTGACGGCGGTGGACGTGGCCGCCGAACGCACGCCGTGGTCGACGTGTCCCGATGGAGCGCTCGCCCTCGCCTCGGTCATCGGCTCGCCGCTGGTCGAGGTCGCCGACGTGCGTTCGTGGATCGGTTCGCGCTCGGTGCAGTGCGTGCACACCACCGATCTGGTCGTGATCGCCGCAGCGGCGGCCCGGCGCGGCACGGCTCGTGCCCACGAGATCCGCATGTGGGACATCGGTCGACCGGAGCGCACCATCACCATGAGCGTCGACGGCGTCGACTGGGCCACCTGGGTGATCGACGAGACCGGGATCGTCGATGATTCCCGATCGGGTCGGTTCGCCGGCCGCTCACTCGATGCCCGGGGCTTCTCGGCGTGGATCGCCGATCTGAGCGACGACGAGCGCGAGTCGGCGGCCATCCTGCGTCGGGCGTCGTCGATCGGACTCGGTCGCGGGCTCGACATGGATTCGTGGACCGACGCCACCGAGGGCGGTAACCCGATCGACTCCTGCCACTCCTACCGGCCCGAGATCGTGCACATCGCCCGGCGCAACCGCGGCACGCAGCGAGCCACCGACATCGAGGCCCCGGGCACGCCCGTCCCGCCGGCCACGGCGTGGGTGTCGTTGCCACGCCCTTCGTGACCGGGCCCGCTGCTGCGGGGTCGGTCGTGTCCTACGATCGGCGACGACGACCGGCGCCGGGCGCCGACGACTGGAGGGGACATGAAGGCCAGAGCGGCGATGATGATGCAAGAGGGCGCCACCGAGTGGACGGTCACCGATGTGGAGATCGATCCGCCCAAGGGACGCGAACTGCTGGTCCGCAACGTCGCCTCGGGTCTGTGCCACTCCGACGAGCACTTCCTCACCGGCGACATGCCCCATGGCGGGTACCCGTGGATCGCCGGTCACGAGGGTGCGGGGATCGTCGAGGCCGTCGGACCGGAGGTGCGCGAGTTCGCGCCAGGTGACCACGTCGTCTACTCGTTCGTCGCCGTGTGCGGGCAGTGCCCGTCATGCGCCGAGGGTCACTCCAACCTCTGTGACAACGGTGCTCAGGTGATGGGCGGCTACATGATGGACGGCACCTCCCGTATCCACGTGCAGAACGCAGCCGGTGACACCGTCGACGCGCTCATCATGGCGGGCCTCGGTACTTTCGCCACCCACTCGGTCGTGCACGAGTGGTCGGCGGTCAAGGTGCTGCCCGATCTGCCGCTCGACAAGCTCGTGCTGCTCGGTTGTGGCGCCACCACCGGTTGGGGATCGGCTGTCTACGCCGCCGAGATCATGCCCGGCGACAACGTGGCCGTGATCGGTGTCGGAGGTCTCGGCTCGGCCGCCGTGCAGGGCGCCAAGCTCGCCGGTGCCGAGCGCATCTTCGCCATCGATCCGGTGGAGATGAAGCGGGAGATGGCGCAGAAGTTCGGGGCCACCCACACCGCCACCGATGTGGCCTCCGCCTTCGAACTGATCCAGCAGGAGACCTGGGCCCGCATGG
>VERC01000118.1 GCA_018882825.1 Acidimicrobiia bacterium
GCCCTGGCCCGTCGCCGTCCCGGAGAGGTCCGGGTGCTGCTGGTGGAGAGCGACGCCAAGATCGGCAACGGTCGCTGGCACCGCCAGCGGCTGCATCTCGTGCTGGCGTCGATGCGTCGGTTCGCCGCCGAGTTGCGCGACGAGGGATTCGCCGTCGACCTGCGGCAGGCGCCGACCCTGCGGGCCGGACTGGCGGCCCATCGCGCCGAGTTCTCCCCGACGGGTGTCGTCGCCATGTCACCGATGTCGTGGGACGGCGCCGAGATGCTGGCCCGCGCCGGTGTCGACGTCGTGCCCAACGACCAGTTCCTGTGCTCGGCCGAGCGCTTCGCCGACTGGGCGGCCGGCCGCAAGAACCTCCGCATGGAGGACTTCTACCGGTTCCAACGCACGCGCATGGGCGTGTTGATGGATGGTGACGAACCGGCCGGGGGTCGGTGGAACTTCGACGCCGACAACCGGGAACCGCCACCGCGTGACGGACGTTCGTGGCCCGAACCGCTGGTGGATCCGCTCGACGAGATCGATGCCCGCGTCATCGTCGACATCGCCCGACGCTCACCCGACGCCTTCGGCGCACCTCCCACCGGCCTGTGGGCCACCACCCGGGCGGGTGCGGTGGATCGGCTGCATCACTTCATCGACGAGGTGCTGCCGTCGTTCGGTCCCCACGAGGACGCGATGTTGCGCGACGACTGGCACCTCGCCCATTCGATGTTGAGCCCGTACCTGAACCTCGGCATGCTGCACCCGGGGGAGGTGACGGCCGCCGCCGAACGCGCCTACCGCGACGGCAGGGTCCCCATCGCCTCGGCCGAGGGGTTCATCCGTCAGGTCATCGGATGGCGCGAGTACGTCTGGGGTCTCTACTGGTTGTGGATGCCCGAGTACCGGGTCGAGAACGCGTTCGGGGCCGATCGGGCGCTGCCGGCGTCGTTCACCGGTGCGGCAACCGACATGGCCTGCATCTCCCACACCGTCGGCGCCATCGACGAACGTGCGTGGGTACATCACATCGAGCGGTTGATGATCCTCGGCAATCTGGCACTCACCTCCGGCACCCGACCCGACGCGGTGGTCGACTGGATGTGGAAGTCGTTCATCGATGGCGCCGAATGGGTGATGCTCCCCAACGTCATCGGTATGGCCCTGTACGCCGACGGTGGGCGGATGGCCACCAAGCCCTATGCGTCGGGTGGCGCCTACATCAAGCGCATGAGCGATCACTGCGGATCGTGCCGCTTCGATCCCGGGAAGCGGATCGGCGAGCACGCCTGTCCCTACACCACCCTCTACTGGGACTTCCTCGCCCGCAACGAACCGACGCTGCGCTCCAACCATCGACTCGGCAACCAGATGGGCACCATGCGCAGGTTGAAGGACCTCGACGCCGTGCGCGAACGCGCGGTGGAGATCCGGCAGCGACTGGTCGACGGCTCTCTCTGAGCGGCCTCAGACGACCGAGGCCACCTCGTAGCCGGCCTCGTCGACCGCGGCGCGCACCGCGTCCTCCGAAACGTCGCCGATGACGGTGAGTGTCCTGGCGTCGATGTCGACGACGGCGGACTCGACGCCGGCCAACGGCGCCACCTCGCTCTCGATGGCGCTCTTGCAGTGACCGCACGAGATGGCGGGAACCGAGTAGGTGCGGACGGTCATGATGCTCCTCCGGTGGTCGATGTCCGACGGACGCCGCGGAATCGTCGCAGACGCAACGAGTTGGTGACCACGAACACCGACGAGAAGCCCATGGCCCCGGCGGCGATCATCGGGTCGAGCACGCCGGACGCGGCCAGTGGGATGGCGGCCACGTTGTAGGCGAAGGCCCAGAACAGGTTGGCCTTGATGGTGGCCAGGGTGCGGCGCGACAGAGCGATGGCGTCGGCGGCGCTGCGCAGGTCGCCGCTCACGATGGTCAGGTCGCTGGCCTCGATGGCCACGTCGGTGCCGGTGCCGATGGCGATCCCGAGGTCGGCCCGGGCCAGGGCCGGGGCGTCGTTGATGCCGTCGCCGATCATGGCCACGGTGCGCCCGGACTCCTGAAGTCGCTGAACCTCGGCCACCTTGTCGGCGGGCAGCACCTCGGCCACCACCCGGTCGACCCCGACCTCGGCGCCGATGGTGGCTGCGGTGCGAGCGTTGTCGCCGGTCAGTAGCACCACCTCGAGACCGAGTGCGTGCAACTGTTCGATCGCCTCGCCACTGGTGGGCCGCACTCGATCGGCGACCACGAGCACCGCACGGGCAACCAGCCCGTCGCCGGTGGGCTCGTCACTCCATCCGGTGAGCACCGCGGTGCGCCCGGCCGCTTCCGCGTCGTCGCGGGCGGTGGACAGCGTGTCCGACAGCGGGGCGAACAACGTGGCCCTCCCCACACCGACACGCCGGGTGCGACCCCCGTCGGTCACCGATGCCACCACGCCGCGCCCGGGAAGGTTCTCGAAAGCCTCGACGCGGGCCCCGGCGATGGTGTCGCCCTCGGCGGCGACGATCGCCGCCGCGATCGGATGTTCCGAACGCGACTCCACCGCCGCGGCCAGTCGCCGCGCGTCATCCGGCGCCACACCGTCGGCGACGACGTCGACCAGTTCCATCCGACCCTCGGTCACGGTGCCCGTCTTGTCGAGCACGGCCACGTCGACGAGTCGGGTCTGCTCCAGCACCTCCGCGCCCTTGATGATGATCCCCATCTGCGCGCCGCGGCCGGTGCCGACCATGATCGCCGTCGGTGTGGCCAGTCCCAGCGCGCACGGACAGGCGATGATCAGCACCGCCACCGCCGCGGTGAACGCGTCCTGGGTGGAATCCCCGATGGTCAACCACACGATGACGGTGAGCAGGGCGATGCCGAGCACCACGGGCACGAACACGCCCGAGATCCGATCGGCCAGTCGTTGGATCGGCGCCTTCGAACCCTGCGCCTCCTCCACCAGGCGCACGATCTGCGACAACGCGGTGTCGGCGCCGACGCGAGTGGCCTCCACCACCAGGTGGCCGTTGGTGTTGACCGTGGCACCGACCACATCGTCGCCCGGTCCGACCTCCACCGGCACGGGTTCGCCGGTGAGCATCGACATGTCGATGGCCGAGTGCCCCTCGACCACCACGCCGTCGGTGGCCACCTTCGCCCCGGGCCGCACCACGAACCGCATACCCACCTGCAGGTCGTCCAGATCGATCTCGGTGCCGTCGGCCAGCGTCACCGTGCGCACGCCCAGCGCGGCGAGCGCGCGCAGCGCGTCGCCCGAACGTCGGCGGGCGCGGGCCTCGAACCACTTTCCCAGCAGGATCAACGCGATGATCACGCCGGCCGTCTCGAAGTACACGTGCACCTCGGGACCCGATCCGCTCATGCCCGGCATCGACCCCATCGAGTTGTCGGCATCGGTGGCGCCGAGGAACACCAATGCCACCGTCGACCAGGTCCACGCCGCCAGCGTGCCCATCGACACCAGAGTGTCCATGGTGGCGGAGCCGTGGCGCAGGTTCACCGCCGCAGCGCGGTGGAATCCCCACCCGCACCAGAACACGACCGGGGTGGAGAGGGCGAAGGCGAACCATTGCCATCCGTCGAACATCAGCGCCGGGATCATCGAGACAGCCACCACCGGCACGGTGAGGGCGGCGGCGACGATGAGTCGAATGCCGAGGGCATGCGCGGCCTCGGCCTCGGCTTCGTCGCGCCGGTCGACCTCCGGCACCCGGTACCCCATGCTGGCGATCCTGGCGGCGAACTCGTCTCGACCTGTGACCGTCGGATCGAAACGCACGGTGGCGCGTGCCGCGGCGAGGTTGACGTCGGCCTGGGCCACCCCGTCGAGTTTCGACAGACCCTTGCCGATGCGCGTGGCGCAGGCGGCACAGGTCATGCCCTCGATGGGGAGGTCGATTCGTTCGAGACGTTCGGGCCGGGTCGTCGACGTCATGGCATCACGCTACGGGTCGCATCACCCGCTCGTTCATCCACCGCTCGTTCATCGACGAGTCCGCACCATCACCAGCACCGTCGTGCCCTTCACCTCTTCGGTGAGCGACGGGTCGTACACGTAGCCCTCGGGATGGGTGAATCGGGTCAGCGCTGCCGGTTCATCGGCTCCGGTGGCCAGGACGAACCTCACCAGTGCGCCCTTGAGCAACTTGTTCCAGTGACTCACGGTGGTGAACGTGCGGGTGCCGTGCGACGGGGTGCCCTCATCGACGAAGCGCACCGAGAACATGGCGGCCGGACCATCGTCGGTGCCGACCGCGGCCGGTCTCCACGCCGCCACGTGCTCACCCGGCAGCAGGTTCCAGACCGTGCCGCCGCGCACACGGTCGGCCAGCGCATCGGTGATCGATCCCCGCCACGCCCCCGCCACCTTGCCGATCGAAGGCAACGACACGTTCATCTTCAGTCGATGATCGGGTATCGGGTCGGTCGGGGTCACCAATCCGAAGATCCCGCTGAAGATCACGACCTGCTCGTCGAGTCGCGATCGATCCCGCTTCGACAACGACGACACGTCCAACTCGTCGAAGAGCACGCCGGTGAACCGCTCGATCGCCGGCATGGTCGGGCCCGAGCGCAGTTCCCGATTCGCCGAGGTGGCGTCGGCCAACGTGGTCCCGGTCACTCCCAGCAACTTCTCCCGGGTGGCCACCGGCGATCGCATGGCCCGGATCACGGCGTCGATCATCCGCTCCCGGGTGGCGTTGAGTTCGGTGAACGACAGTCGGTCGAGACGCAGGGGTCGACCCGAACCACCGGGCGACTTCCCCTCCGACGGGGGCAGGAGCACCACGGGTCGGGACGGCACATCGGCATCGTGGCAGACCGTCGGGCCCTCACGGTGAAGGGGGAGCCGAGCGAACCGATGTGGGGATCGCGGAGCCCGGATGGTAGGAAGGAGGCCCCATCGGACGCCGGAGGAGGTGGAGCGCATGCCCGAGAGCGAACCCCCAAGTACCCGCCCCGTGACCGTGCGCTGCCCGCGGCGCGACCCGATGGACGACACCGGACGTCCCTGACGGTCGCGGCGACGAGGCGGCATCTTCCGTCGCTCGTCCTCCGAGGAGTCCGTCATGTCCCGCACCCTCAGTCCGCCCCGGGCCATCGTCCAGCGGCGAACGCAACGAACGAAGCGGCTGCTCGCCCTCGAGGCGGTGGCCGAGTCACTCCTGTCCGTCACCGGACTGGTCGGCGCGCCCGTCGTGCACTCCTCGGGTGTGGTCGTCGGTCGCCTCGTCGACCTCGTGGTGCGTTGGGAGGGCGAGCCCTATCCGCCACTGACCGGTCTCGTGGTGCGGGTGGGACGCAGCCTGTCGTGGGTGTCGGCCGAGAAGATCGGTGAACTCGAGGCCCGACGCGTGACGCTTCGGTCGGCGAAGGTCGATCTGCGCGAGTTCGTTCGGCGCGACAACGAAGTCAAGTTGGTCGACGACGTCATCGATCACCAGATGGTCGATGTCGACGGTGTGCGCGTGTTCCGGGCCGCCGACCTGTTCCTCGCCCGCGTCGGTGGTGGCTATCGATTGGTCGGTGCCGACGTCGGCTTCTCCACGCTGCTTCGTCGGCTGGGTCCGGCCCGTTGGCGCGTGCGACCTCACCCCGACCGCGTCATCGACTGGGCCGCCATCCAGCCCTTCTCCGATCCAGGCGAACCGGTGCGACTGTCGCGGGCCAACAGCGAGTTGCGACGGCTGCGTCCCGGCGAGTTGGCCGACCTCCTCGAGGAACTCGGTCGCTCCCAGCGTCAGGAACTGCTCTCGGCCCTCGATGCCGAGACCGCGGCCGACGCGCTTGAGGAGATGGAGAGCGACGAGCTGTCGGTGCTGTTGCGCGACGTCGATCCCGGCCAGGCGGCATCGCTGCTGTCGGAGATGGAACCGGACGAGGCGGCCGAGGCGTTGCGCGATCTCGACGACGAGACCCGTGACGAACTGCTCGCAGCGATGGACCCCGACGACGCCGAGGATCTCACCCTGCTCCTGACCTATGACGAGGAGACGGCCGGTGGTGTCATGACCACGTCGATCGTCAGCTTCGACGCGTCACTCACGGTGGCCGAGGCCCGGGCCCGACTGGCCGATCACGACTCCTACGACGACATCGCCCGCGTCGAGTCGGTGCTGGTGCTCGACGACGACGGCGTCGTGGTCGACGACATCCTCATGATCGACCTGTTCATGGCCGCGGCCGAGGACACCCTCGGCTCGCTCACCGGCGCCCCATGGCCCGTCACCGTGCCCGCCGATGCGCCGCTCGACGACGTCATCGAGGCCTTCGTGGAGAACCGGGGATCGTCGATCGTCGTGGTCGACGAGTCCGACCATCCGTTGGGTCGGATCCTCGCCGACGACGTCATCGACGCGCTCCTTCCCCACCGTGAGCGGTCGCGACGTCACTTCTCGGGAATCCTGTCCTGACCGGACCCGACATGGCCGATGAGACCCGAGCCCCGGATTCCGGCGCCGAGCGAACCGTCGCGCCCCGACGCCGACGCCGACTCGTGTTGTGGTTGTCGGTGCTCGGCCCCGGTCTGGTGGCGGCGAATGCCGGAAACGACGCCGGCGGTGTCGCCACCTATGCGTCGGCCGGATCGCAGTTCGGGTACCGCACCCTGTTCGTGATGGTGCTGGTCACCGTGGCGCTCGTGGTCGTGCAGGAGATGTCGGCCCGACTCGGCGCCCACACCGGCGAGGGACTGATGGCGCTCATCCGCGAGCAGTTCCCGCTGCGCGCCTCGGCCTTCGCCATCTCCATGCTCCTCATCGCCAATCTCGGACTCGTCGTGTCCGAGTTCGCCGGCATCGGTGCGGCCTTCGAGCTGTTCGGCGTGTCGCGCTACATCTCCATCCCCATCGCGGCGTTGGCCATCTGGTCGATCGTGGTGTTCGGCAACTACCGCTATGCCGAGCGCGCCTTCCTGTTGCTCGGTCTCGCCTTCATCGCCTACCCGATCGCCGCCGTGCTCGGCCGACCCGACTGGGGAGAGGTGGCGTCGAACACGTTCGTCCCCCACATGCTGGGCTCGAAGGAGTTCCTGTTCCTCGTCGTCGCCCTCATCGGCACCACCATCACGCCGTACATGCAGCTGTACCAGGCCGCGGCGGTGGCCGACAGCGGCAACGGTCCCGACGAGTACCGCATGATCCGCATCGACACCATCACCGGCGCAGTGTTCGCCAATGTCGTCTCGATGGCCATCATCATCGCCACCGCCACGGCCATCGGGGGA
>VERC01000119.1 GCA_018882825.1 Acidimicrobiia bacterium
ATGTCACCTGTTACGTGGAGGGACATCCGCTGTGTCGGGACTGGGTCGGCGGCGATCCGGCCCGCTTCGTGGTGCTCCTCACCGAGCAGATGCTGCCGGCCGATCTCGTCGCCTGAGATCGGCGATCGCCCGGGGCGCGTCGACGACGGGCCACTAGATTCGCAGGATGCGCAATCCCAAGGACTTCTTCCGTCCGCTCGCCGTCGGTGCCCCCGAACCGTTGCGCGAGATCCCGGTGCGGCCGTCGCGTGTCATCCACTTCTTCCCGCCGGCCAACGAGAAGATGGTGGCGAAGCTCCCGTCGATCATCCCCACCGTCGACATCATCCTCGGCAACCTCGAGGACGCCGTCCCCGCCTCCGACAAGGAAGCGGCCCGGGCCGGCCTGGTGAAGGTCGGCCAGGAGAACGACTTCGGCGCCACGCAGTTCTGGACCCGGGTGAACTCGCTCGACTCGCCCTGGTGTCTCGACGACCTCACCACGTTGGTCACCGAGATCGGCGACAGGCTCGACGTGATCATGATCCCCAAGGTCGAGGGACCGGAGGACATCCATTACGTCGATCGCCTCCTCGCCCAACTGGAGGCCAAGGCCCGCTTGTCCAGGCCGCTCATGGTGCACGCCATCCTCGAGACGGCGCGCGGTGTGGCCAACGTCGAGGAGATCTGCGCTGCCAGTCCGCGCATGCAGGGTCTGTCGCTGGGTCCGGCCGACCTCGCCGCCAACCGACGCATGAAGACCACGCGCGTCGGGGGTGGGCATCCGGGCTACCTCGTGCGCACCGACCCCGTCGACGGTGACATCGCCGGTGACCGGCCGGTGTTCCAGCAGGACCTGTGGCACTACACCATCGCCCGCATGGTCGACGCCTGCGTGGCCAATGGCATCCTCCCCTTCTACGGGCCGTTCGGCGACATCGCCGACACCGTCGCCTGCGAGGACCAGTTCCGCAACGCCTTCCTCCTCGGATGCGTCGGCGCATGGAGTCTCCACCCGGTGCAGATCGACATCGCCAAGCGCGTGTTCTCGCCCGATCCCGCCGACGTGGCCCATGCCCGACGGGTGATCGAGGCGATGGGTGACGGCACCGGGGCGATCATGCTCGACGGGAAGATGGAGGACGACGCCTCGGTGAAGCAGTGCCGGGTGATGGTCGAACTGGCCGAGCAGCTGGCGGCCGGTGATCCCGAACTGGCCGAGCGCTACGCGGCCGGAGGTCGTTGACGATGGCCGGAGAACTGCGTCCCCGTCGTTCGGTGCTGTACATGCCCGGCGCCAACGAACGCGCCCTCGAGAAGGCCAAGGGCATCCCGGCCGACGCGTTGATCCTCGACCTCGAGGACGCCGTGGCCCCCGACGCCAAGGCCGAGGCCCGCGATCGCGTGTGTGCGGCGGCGCTCAGTGGTGCCTACGGCACCAAGGAGATCGCCATCCGCGTCAACGGTCTGGGCACGGAGTGGCACGACGCCGACCTGGCTGCCGCCGCGGCGGCCGGACCCGATGCCGTGCTGGTGCCCAAGGTGAACTCGGCCGAGGAGGTGCGCACCCTCGTCGCCGCCCTCGAGGCCGCAGGTGCTCCGGATCGCACTGCGCTGTGGGCCATGCTCGAGACCCCAGTCGCCGTGCTGCATGCCGAGCAGATCGTCGCCGCGTCGGCGCGGCTGACCGTGCTGGTGATGGGTACCAACGATCTGGCCAAGGAATTGCAGGCGGTGCACGTCCCGGGGCGCGAGCCGCTCCGTTTCGGATTGCAGCGGTGTCTCATGGCCGCCCGACTGGGAGGCAAGGTCATCCTCGACGGTGTCTTCAACGACATCACCGATGCCGAGGGGTTCCGGGCCGAGTGTGTGCAGGCACTGCAGTTCGGGTTCGACGGAAAGACCCTCATCCACCCCAGTCAGGTCGAACCGTGCAACGACGTGTTCGCACCGAGCGCTGACGAGATCGACCACTCCCGTCGGGTGATCGCCGCCTTCGACGAGGCCCGGGCCGAGGGTCGGGGAGTGGTCACCGTGGACGGTCGCATGATCGAGAACCTGCACGTCGACAACGCGCGCCGGATCCTGACCATCGCCGACGCCATCGCCGCGCTGGACTGACGAGCGACGTCGGCGGCGTCAGGCCGCCGACTCGAGCAGCCGGCGGGCGATGACCTTCAGGCACAGGGTCTCGTCGGCGCCCTCGAAGATCGACAGCACCCGTGCGTCGACGTAGAGACGGCTGACCGAGTACTCCTCGGCGTAGCCGAAGCCTCCGTGGATCTGCATCGCCTCGCGGGCCACCCATTCGGCGGCCTTGCACACGTAGGCCTTGATCATCGACGCCTCGAGCAGCCCCTCGCCGCGGGCCATGAGTCGGGCCACCTCGTACATGAACTGTCGTGAGGCCTGGATGAGCACCACCATGCGACCGAGCTTCTGCTGGGTGAGCTGGTACTCGGCGATGGGGTGACCGAACACCACGCGGTCGAGGGCGTACTGGTGCGCGGCCTCGTAGGCGGCCTGCATCACACCCACGGCGCGCGCCGCGGTCTGCAGTCGTCCGTTCTCGAATCCGGCCATCTGGGCGTAGAAGCCGCGGCCCAGGCCCTCCTCGCCGCCCACGAGGTTGGCGTCGGACACGAACCAGTCCTCGAGGGCGATCTCGTAGGAGTGCATGCCCCGGTAGCCGATCGTGTCGATGGCCCGACCCTCCATCTTCCCGCCACCGGGTGCGCCGCCGTCGTCGCCGGCCGACTGGGTGAAGGCGAACCCGTGCCCCTCGCCGCGCGGCTTGGGCACGATGAACAGCGAGAGGCCGCGGTGCGTGAGCGTCTTGTCCGGGTTGGTGCGGGCCAGCAGCATCAGCACATCGGCGCGGGCGCCGAACGTGCACCACGTCTTGACCCCGTTGATGAGCCAGCCACCGTCGGTGCGGGTGGCACTCACCTTCACGCCGGCCACGTCGGAGCCGTAGTCCGGTTCGGTGACCGCGACGGCCGGCATGACCTCGGCGGTGGCCAACTTCGGCAGCCATTCCTTCTTCTGCTGTTCGGTGCCGCCGAACAACAGGGCCCGGGTGAGGATCTCCGGTCGGGTGATGAGGGCGCCGCCGGCGCCGAGCGAGGCCCGCGTCAGCTCCTCGGTGGCCACCACCATGCCGATGTACTCGCTCTCACCGCCCTCGGAGAAGCCCTCGTACTCGATGGGCACCGACAGTCCGAAGGCGCCGATCTCGGCGAGGCCCTCGATGATGTCCTCGGGGATGTCGGCGTTGGTGCGATGGATGTGTTCGGCGACGGGGGAGATGCGGTCGGCAGCGAAGCGTCGGAACGCGTCCTGCACCATCTCGAAGTCGCCCTCGAGATGGCGCGGTCCGGGCGTGTCGGCCAGCGAGGCCACGAACTCGGGCGATCGATAGGTGGCCACGAATGAACGTGTGGCATCGAGCGCGTCGGGGCCCACGCCCCAACTGTCCTCGCGGCCGAACACCCGGGGCACCAGTTCACCGATGGCGTCGGCCACGAAGGCACAGGCCAGTCGGGCCTCGAGATCACCGCGGGCGCCGTAGTCGAGCATCGACCGACAGGTGGCCACGGCCGAGGCGGCATGGGCGATGTCGTAGGCGACGACCTGATGGGCGTCGGCCCCGCCGGTGGCGGCCAGGGTCCGCACGGCGGAGTCGACGACGTCGGCCGCAGCATCGACGGCGGCGGTGGCGGCGGCGAGATCGGGGGTGGTGAGTGCGCTCATGGTGCCGAGGCTACCCGTGGGTAGGGCCCGGCTCCGAGGTCGACGACGGTCCGAGCGGGGATCGTTCAGGCCGGGACGGGGCGGAGCACGGTGCCGGGACGGGCGCCGGTGGCCCGACCGTCGGACCATGTGGGCACGCCGGCGGCGATCGTCCATCGGAAGCCGGCGGGCGGTCGGGTGAAGCGCCACGTGCCGTGGGGCACGTCGTAGGCGCGTTCCTCGTTGCCGAGTTGCAGTTCGTCGAGGCGGAACACCACGAGATCGGCGACCCGTCCGACCTCGACCCGGCCCCGGTCGTGCAGCCCGAAGAACTCCGCGGTGCGCCCGGTGAGCACGTGCACGCCCTGTTCGACGGTGAGCCGTCCGGTGTCGCGGACGTAGTGGGTGAGCACGTGCACGTGCTCACCGGCCGCAGCGAACAACTGCAGGTGGGCGCCGCTGTCGTTGATGTTGAACACCGTGTGCGGATCCAGTGCGGCGCGCACGATGTCGTCCTCGCTGAGGCGCTCCGGCACGCCCATCATCTGCGAACCCGTGCCGTTGGCCACCACCCAGTCGGCCAGCGCGTCGGAGATGTGCAGGCCGGTGCGTTCCACCAGATCGGCCAGCGAGATGTCGAGCGGGCCGACCCCGGTCTCGGAGATGGTGAGCAGCATCTCGTCGGGACGTTCGAGTCGCGACAGGCTCGAGCGAGTGCGGTTGTCCCAGTCGGTGCGGGCCCGGGCGCGCCACTGCGGATCGGCGAGGGTCGGGAGCTTGTCGGCCTCCGGTCCGTTGATCACCTCGTTCCACGCCGCGACGCGCTGGAACACCAGCGACCGTTCGAACCCGAAGAACGGTGCCAACGGTTTGGCATTGACCATCGGCCACATGTCGGCCGTGGCGCGCAGTTCGTCGTGCAACGCCCACCATTCGTCCCGCCGGTCGTCGTCGCGCACGTTGAACGGGATGCCCGTGTACTGGGCGCGCACGCCGGTGCCGGCCAGCAGCGCCGCGAAGCGACGGGCGTCGGCGATCGAGTCCTGCGGGTCGTTGAAGCGCAGGATCATCTGCACGGTGGCGGGTCGATGGGCGGCGACGACGCCGAACAGGGCCCGGTACTCCTCGTCGGTGGCGAAGAACCCGGGCACGGGTCGCAGCGTGCGATCACGGTCGAAGTGGTTGATGCTGAGACCGAGTGCGCCGGCCGACAGTCCCTCGTCGAGTACGGCGGCCATGGCGGAGATCTCGGCCGCGGTGGCCGCCCGCTGCCATGCATCGGCACCCATGACGTAGGTGCGCAGCGTCACGTGCCCCAGGTATCCGGCCGTGTGCACGGCGGTGGGGGCCGAACCCAACGCCGCCATGTACTGCGGCCACGACTCCCAACTCCACGGGATCTCGTGCTGGAACGCCCCCAGAGGGAGGTCCTCGAGGAAGCAGAGCAGGTCGACGATCTCGTCCCGTTGGGGCCCGGCGATCACCGGAGCGATCGAGTTGCCGCAGTTGCCGAACACCATCGAGGTGTTGCCGTGGGCGGGGAGCGGATCGAGGGCCGGGTCCCACCACATGGCCCCGTCGAGGTGGGTGTGGGTGTCGATGATCCCGGGGGCCACGAAGCAGTCGGTGGCATCGATGACCGGCTCGGCGCCGACCAGGTCCGGGCCGATCTCCACGATGCGGCCGTCGCGCACGCGCACATCGGCCGGTCGGCCCGGCGCGCCGGTTCCGTCGACGACGGTTCCACCCGTCAACAGCAGGTCGGTCATGAGCATCTCCCCCTCGCGGTGACTGTACCCGGCGCATGTGGGTGCCCCTAGGCTCGGGAGCCGTCGCCCAGTGAGGAGCCTGCCGTGACCGTGCACGATCGACCGTTCGGACGCCACTTCGAGGACTTCGAGGTGGGTGATGTGTACCGCCACTGGCCGGGCAAGACGATCACCGAAGCCGATGATCATCTCTTCTGCATGATCACCATGAACCACCATCCGACGCACACCAACAACTGGTACGCGGAGAACGAGTCGCCGATGGGCAAGCCACTCGTCGTCGGCAATCTCGTCTACTCGTTGGTGCTCGGCATGTCGGTGCCCGATGTGAGTGGTGCCGCCATCGCCAACCTCGAGATCGAGTCGTTGAAGCATGCCAAGCCGACGTTCCACGGCGACACCATCTATGCCGTCACCAAGGTGCTGTCGAAGAAGGAGACCTCGGACGGCAAGCGCGGTGTCGTCAAGGTCGAGACGAAGGGCATCAACCAGCGGGGCGAGGAGGTCTGCGAGTTCCGACGCAGCTTCCTGGTGTGGCAGCGCGACTCGGCGCCGGCACGCGGCTATCCCTACGGCGACGACGTCTTCCCCGTCGACTGACCCGTCGATCGGGCGCATGGACGTCGTCGCGCTCCTCGACTGGGCCGCCGGTCGACGAGCCGATCTCCCATGGCGTCACACCCGTGACCCCTGGGCGGTCCTCGTCTCCGAGCTCATGCTGCAGCAGACGCAGGTCTCGCGGGTCGCGCCCCGTTGGCACCGGTTCCTCGAACGCTTCCCGACTGCAGTCGTGTGCGCGGATTCGGGCGTCTCGGCGGTCATCGACGAGTGGGCCGGCCTCGGATACAACCGTCGGGCCGTGAACCTGCATCGGTGCGCCGTCGCCGTGCGCGACACCCATGGTGGCGTGGTCCCCGACGATCTCGCCGGGCTGCTCGCGCTCCCCGGGATCGGGCCCTACACGGCCCGGGCCGTGCTGACGTTCGCCTTCGAACGCGACGTCGCCGTCGTCGACACGAACGTCGGGCGCGTGCTGGCGCGGCAATCGGGTGATCGACTCAGCGCGTCCGCAGTGCAGCGCTTCGCCGATGACCTCGTCCCCATCGGATCGGCGTGGTCGTGGAACCAGGCGATGCTCGACCTCGGCGCGTTGGTGTGCACCAAGCGATCGCCCGCATGCGGGACGTGTCCCGTGACGTCGACGTGTGCGTGGTTCACCGCCGGGCGACCCGATCCCGATCCGGCCATCGGTTCGGCCGGGGTGGGGCGCGGCCAGTCACCTTTCGAGGGCTCTTTCCGGCAGGGGCGGTCCCGGCTGCTCGACGTCGTCCGTCACGGACGGCCGGTGCACCCGAACGAGTTCGTGGCCGCCTGTGGCTGGGAGGCGCGACCCGAGGCGGCCTATGAGGCCCGACGGGCGGCGTCGTCGTTGGCCCGCGATGGGCTGGTGGCGGTACGCCCCGATGGGTCGCTGGTCCTGCCCTGACTCAGGTGAGGAAGTCGAGGACGAGTCGGTTGAACTCGTCAGGTCGCTCGACCTGCAGGAAGTGACCGCAGTCCTCGACGATCTCCGCCCGCGATCCGGGCGCCAGCGAGGACGCGGCGTCGATGGCGAACTCGACTCCGATGCAGCCGTCGTTGCGACCGTGCAGGTAGAGCGTGGGTTGCGGGGGAGCCGAACCCATCACCGCCGAGATGGCAGCGAGTTCGGGCGGAGGCGGCGGGGTGCCCC
>VERC01000120.1 GCA_018882825.1 Acidimicrobiia bacterium
AGCACGACGACGTTCGTGGCGATCCACGTCCCTGCACCGACGCGCACCTCGTCACCCTGGAGCACCTGTTGACCCACGGGCAACCACGGGTCGGCATAGGTGTGGTTGTGATCGGTGAAGTAGACGTTGGGAGCGACGGTCACGTCGTGCTCGAGCACGATCGAATGGCGGGCCACGAACCAGCAGTCCTTGCCCACCGTGGTGCGGTCACCGATCTCGATCACCGGCGCGCAGTCGGCCGGATACACCTCGGTGGGCATGCCCACCGCCAGCGTCGTCCCCGCGCCCACGAAACAGCCGCGACCGATGTGGATGGCATGGGCGTTGGTGCAATCGCCGCGCGGGAAGGCGATGTAGGAGCCGTCGCCGAACGAGCCGTACCGACGGGCCGTCGGTGACGCGGCATCGATGGCTCCGAGTCGCCGCACCGTCTCCCAGAGTCGATCGATCACCACATGGGCCAGTCGACGTCCACGAGCCCGCACACCACCGGTCATGGACGACGAGGGTAGGACAATGGCCGGCGGCCCGGTTCCGGTACGGTCGGGACCCCGACACCCGCCGGTCACCCCACGGAGGACGATGGCCACGCTGCGCTCCCACGCCCGCATCCACCGCAGCGCCGACGACGTGTGGGCGGTGGTGGGTGATCCGTCCCGCATCATCGAATGGTTCCCCGGACTGACGGGTGTCACCGTGGCCGACGGCGTCCGCACCCTCACCATGCGCTCCGGACTACCGGTGCACGAGGAGATCGTCACACTCGACCACCGCCGGCGACGCTTCCAGTACCGCATCACGGGACCGCTGCCCGTGCGCTACCACCTCGGCACGATGGACGTGATCGACGACGGCGAACCGGGGTGTCTGCTCGTGTACTCGACCGAGATCGATCCCGAACCGATGGCCTTCGTGCTCGACGGTGCCATTTCCGAGGGCGTGGCCACCCTCGCCCGACTGCTGAACGACCGCGAGGAAGGACGGCCCTGATGGGACGCCGGATCCTGTTCATCACCACCGACCAGATGCGCTACGACGCCATCGGGGCCAACGGTGGTCGCATCGCCCGCACCCCGAACATCGACGCGCTGGCCCGGGACGGCATCACCTACGACCGGGCCCAACCGCAGAACGTCGTGTGCATGCCGTCGCGGGCCACGATGGTCACCGGTCAGGACGTCGGCACCCACGGGGTGTGGATGAACGGCGTACCCCTTCCGATCGACGCGCCGAGCGTGGCCGCCGTGCTGGGCGGGGCCGGTTACCGGACCGCACTCGTCGGCAAGAGCCATTTCGAACCATTGCTCGATCCGTTCCTGCGCTTCGAGGAGAACCAGTTCGCCTTCGACGGGACCACCCGCGGGCACCGGGGATTCGACCACATGGAACTGGCCACACACGGCCCGGCCGGCTTCACCCACTACGCCATGTGGATGCGCGCCCACCACGCCGGTTCCATGGGGGGCTTCTTCCAGGTCCTCGATCAGGATCTCGAGGTGAGCGGCCTCGGCGGCGGCGACACCGGTGCACCCCAGGTGAAACGCAATCCAGTGCCCCGCGACCAGTACCACACCGACTGGGTCGCCGATCGCACGATCGCCTGGCTCGACGGGCTCGATGCCGACGACGACTGGTTCTGCTGGATGTCGTTCCCCGATCCGCATCATCCGTGGGATCCGCCCGAGTCCGAACTCCATCGCGTCGACTGGCGCGACCTCGATCTCCCCGCTGCCTACAGGACCGACGCCGCCGAACGCGAAGCGATCATCGACGCCAAACCGCGGCACTGGCGTCTCTGGTACGACGGCGAGTTGGTGAGCAACTACGAGGCGCCGACGCGCTGGGTGCCGGCCACCCTCACCCCCGACCAGATCCGCGAGGTGAACGCCATCGCCCACGTGGAGAACGAGTTGATCGACGAGGCCATCGGCCGCGTGCTGGCCGCCATCACCGCCCGCGGCTGGGGAGACGATCTCGACGTCGTGTTCACGACCGATCACGGAGAGTTCCAGGGCGACTACGGATTGCTGTTCAAGGGCCCGTACCACGTCGACTCCCTCATGCGGATCCCGCTCATCTGGCGTCCGGCGCCCTCGGCCGGCGGCGGGGTGGATGCCCGGGCCAGGGTGTCACGTCCGGTCGGCCTGCGCGATCTGGCCCCCACGTTCTGTGCCATCGCCGGCGTCGACGTCCCGGAATGGATGGACGGACGTCCGCTCCCCATCGACGATGCCGATGCCGCCGCCCGGGCCTTCGAGCGGGTCACCACCGAATGGGACAGCCGACAGCCCGACGGCACCGAGATCCACCTGCGCACCATCGTGCGCGACCGCTGGGTGCTCACCGAGTACCGCCCCGGCACGGTGCACGACGGTACCGAGGGCGAGCTCTACGACCTCGAGGACGATCCCCTCCAGTTCGTGAACCTGTGGGACGACCCCGCCCGACGCGCCGTGCGCGACGAACTCGTCGACGATCTGCGGGCCAGCATCGTCGAGCCCGAGGTGTGGCGCCGGGCCCAGGCTCCGGTCTGACCCCGCGGACTCAGAGCATCGAGGCCAGCACCTCGAGGGTGGCGTCGCGATCGGTGAAGGGCACGGCGACGAACTCGGTGGCCCCGGCGGCGAAGAACCGTTCGACGGCGTCGCGCACCACCGAGGCGGAGCCGACGATGGCCACGTCGGCCGGACCGTCGACCCCCTCCCGATCGAGCATGGCCCGGTACGAGGGCAGCATCCCGTAGACGGCGAAGTCACGAGCCGCCATCTCCCGGGCCCCGGCCTCGTCGTCGGTCACGGCGACGGGAAGGGCACACACGATCCGGGGGGCCGGTCGCCCCGCTTCGGCCGCCGCCGCGGTGATGGTCGGCGCGATGTGCGACTCGACGGTACCTGCCCCGGTCATCCACGTCGCCGTTCCCTGGGCCATGCGCGCCGTCAGTCGCAGCATCTGCGAACCGAGGGCGGCGACGAGCACGTCGACCGGCGTCGAATCGGCGATGTCGAGGGCCAGATGGGCACTCAGCGTCTCACCGGTGGCATCGGCCGGCTCGCCCCGCAGTAGCGGCGTGAGCACATCGAGGTACTCGCGCATGTGCCGCACCGGCTTGTCGAACGACATCCCGAACATCCCCTCGATCACCATCTGGTGCGACAGGCCGATGCCCAACGAGAAACGACCGCCGGCCACCTGCTGCACCGTGCGAGCCTGCGCAGCCAACATCGACGGGTGCCGGGGGTAGGTGGGCACCACCGCGGTGCCGAACTCGATGCCGGGTACCTCGTGGGCGACGACCGCCAGGGTGGTCAGCGCGTCGATCCCGAAGATCTGGGGCATCCAGAACGACCCGAACCCCATGTCGGCGAAGAGGCGGGCGTGCTCCACCGCCTTGTCGACGCTGGCGGGCTGACTGAAGATTCCGATCCTCATGGGGACTCCTGTTCGTGGTGCGGACGGTGGGTGGTGGTCGGTGCTCAGTCGGCGAGTCGGCGCAGCGCCTCGGCGTGGGCCTCGAGCACGGCGGGTGAGTGCGGAGGCGGCAGGTACACGATCCCCAACTGCACCCCCACCTCGGCGAAGGCCGCGGCCTGCGCCGCGGTGCGGGCCGGATCGGCGGCATCGGCCAACAGGTGGATCGAGGTGGTGATCTCCGCCGGATCCCGTCCGATCCGATCACAGGCGGCCAGGAACACCTCGTGATCGGCCGCCCACTTCTCCGGCGATCCGCCCGGATGGTTCCAGTGATCGGCCCACCGTGCCGCCGCGGGAATCGTGCGGCGATGCCCTGCTCCCCCGATGCACAGCGGCGGATGCGGACGCTGGACCGGCTTGGGCTCACACCAGGCATCGGTCAGGTCGTAGTACTCGCCGTGGAAGTTCGACACCCGATTCTCCAGCAGTGTCAGGAGCACCTGCACACCTTCGTCGAACCGATCGAATCGCTCGGTGAGCGTGTCGCCCAGGTCGATGCCGTAGGCGTCGGCCTCCTCGTGGTTCCATCCGGCACCGATCCCGAGTTCGAGTCGTCCGTTCGAGATGATGTCGACGGTGGCAGCCATGTTGGCCAGCACCGCCGGATGCCGATAGGGCATACCCGTCACCAGCACACCGACGCGTACCCGCGTCGTGGCCTGGGCCAGCGCAGTCAGCGTCGACCAGCCCTCGAGGCACGGTCCATGACTGTCGTCGGAGTGGATCGGATAGAAGTGATCGAAGTTCCACCCCGACTCGAACAGTTCGATGTCGTCGGCCGCCCGCCAGACATCGAGCATCGCCGACCACGTCGTGTGTTGGGGTGAGGTCTTGAAGCCGAAGCGCATGAGCCGAGACTAACGACGCGCCGCGCACCGCGCGGTCGTCACTCCCACGACCCCGTTCGGCGCTCCCGCTTGCGGCTGGCCTGGCGACGTTTGGTCTCCAGTCGCCGCTCGACCGCAGCGCGAGACGGTCGCGACGGACGTCGCGGCCGTTCCGTGCGCAGGGCGTTGGCCACGCGCCGTCGCAGTCGCTCGGCCGCCAGACGCCGGTTGCGGGCCTGTGATCGCTCGTCGTCGGCGGTCGCCACGACCACCGGGCCGATCCGCTCCAGCAGCCGCTGCCGTTGGAACTCCGTCAACGCCTGCGACGTCGTCACGTCGAACCTGACATCGGCCCGGGTGTGGGCCCGGTTGGCGTGCTGCCCGCCCGGACCCCCACTCGGCGCGAACGACCAGCGCAACTCGTGGGCGGGGATGACCAGTGACGGCATCACCTCGAGATCCTCGCCAGCGGCCATCTCCGAAGGCTAGGGCCGGGTCCGCCCGGGACGGGAGGTCAGTCGAGGAACGAGGCCACGACCTCTTCGGGGGGACGACCGATCGCGGCACGCGTCGACGTCTCCAGGATCGGTCGCTGCAACAGTTCAGGGTGATCGCACAGGAGTGCGATCACCCTGTCGGCCGTCGTGTAGTCGTCGGCCACCAGTCCCAGTTCGCCGAAACGCTTGTCCTTGCGCACGAGGTCGGCCACGGGACCGTCGAGGTGGCCGACGATGCGTTCGAGATCGGATCTCGACGGCGGGTCGACGAGGTAGAGCACGGTGTCATGGTCGACTCCGGCGGCGGTGAGGGCATCGGCCACCTTGCGGGACGTGGAGCACTTCGGGTTGTGGAACAGCGTCAGCTCGGCCATGGGGTGATGCTAGGCAGGGCTGCGACGCCGCCGGAGACCCGCAGCACGAAGTCGTTGCAGCAGTTCCCGCGACGACACGGGCACGGCACCGAGCGCGATGGCCCGTTCGCGCCATTCGGTGGGGACGTCGTAGTGGTCACCCTGGAACCCGCGCCGCGGGATACCGAGTCGATCGGCGAACTCGTGGAGTTCGTCGAGACTCGCGTCGCTCACGAGATGAGCCCACTTCCGCCCGTCATGGGGCCAGATCGCGGCGTCGACGAGGATCGTCACGTCCGCGACGCTACCGACCGCTCGGTCGCGGCACCGACGACATCGTTCACCCCGGCAGGTCGGCGACCGTCAACGTCCACGGTCGACGCGCAAGGCGCGACACGTCGAACCGGGCGGCGATGTCGTCCACGGTGAGGGTCTCACCGGAGATGGCCAGTCCGAGCGAGACGGCGAACATGGAGATGACATCGTCGATGGTGCGCCCGAGGACCAACTGATCGTCGAGGGTCACCGACCCGTGGCGTTTCGCCAGTCGCTCGCCGTCGGGACCGAGCACCAGGGGAACGTGCAGATGAGTGGGCACGTCGAGTCCGAGCAATCGGGCCAGCAGGATCTGACGCGGAGTCGTGTCGAGCAGGTCATCGCCCCGAACGACCTCCTGCACCCCCTGCGCCGCATCGTCGACCACGACGGCGAGGTTGTAGGCCGGCGTGCCGTCGGCTCGACGCACGATGAAGTCGTCGACCTCCCCTTCGCGCGCGCCCACCAGTCGGTCGACGTACCCGACCACTTCGCCCCCGGCCCGCAGTCGCAACGACGGCCGTCGACCGGCCGCCTCTCGCTCGGCCCGCGCCGCGGCACCGAGGGTGCGACACGTCCCGACGTAGGCACCGGGCGGTCGGCCGTGGGGCGCCGCCACCGCCGCCGCTGCTTCGGCCAGCACCTCACGACGCGTGCAGTAGCACGGATAGGTCAGGCCGTCGTCGACCAGACGCTCGATGGCGGCCGAGTAGACCTCGGCCCGCTCCGACTGGCGCAGCACGGGCCCGTCGTGGTCGAGACCGAGACGGTGGAGGTCGACCAGCGCCGACTCCTCGTGCTCGGGTCGGCAGGCGACGGCGTCCATGTCCTCGATGCGCACCATGAACGGGGAGCCGACCGAGCGGGCTGCCGCCCAGGCCACGAGGGCCGTGCGCAGGTTGCCGAGGTGGAGGGTCGCCGTGGGGCTGGGTGCGAAGCGCCCGGCACTCATCGGCCAGCCAGTCTCCGCTCGATCTCGCTCCACAGCGACTCGTAGGACTTCGCCGCCCGTGAGCCCCGGGCGAAGGAACCGACCGGGCGACGCTCCACCCCCATGCGCTCGATGTCACTCGAGTTGACGATGACGGTCTCGAGGATGTCGGGATGGGTGCCGCGGAACTCCGACATGAATCGCCGATGGAGTCGGCGGTGCCGATCGACGATCGAGAAGAACCCGAGGATGCGCAGGTCACGCACCATTTCCGGATTGTCGTCTACGAATCGGTCGAGTTGCTCGTAGGTGCGCAACGACAACGTCGTCGGGATGGTCGGTACCAACAGGGCGTCGGCGGCGCGGAAGATCCCCTCCGAGGTCAACGAGATGCTGGGCGGGCAGTCGAGGATGACGGTGTCGTACTCCTCGGCGACCGAACGCAACGCGCGCCGGATCCGCGTCAGTGGCTTCTTGGAATCGTCGAGCCACAGGTCGAGGTGGCGATAGGAGAAGTCGGCGGGAACCAGATCGAGGTTCTCGTGATCGGTCGCCTTGATGGTGTCGGCCAGCGCCGACGAGCCCTTCACGATCGCCTTGCCACCTCCGGGCACCTTGGGCTTGACGCGGAAGTAGAAGGTGGCGGCACCCTGTGGATCGAGATCCCACACCAGCACTCGCTCGCCCTGTGATGCCGCCACGTGAGCGAGATTGACGGCCGTCGCCGTCTTCCCGACCCCACCCTTGATGTTGTAGGTGGCCAGGACCCTCATCGCTTCGCACCCTTCCGGACGGGAAC
>VERC01000121.1 GCA_018882825.1 Acidimicrobiia bacterium
GTGTGGGGCCAGTCCGAACCGAGCATGAGCCGGTCGGCGCCCATGACGTCGCGCAACTGATCGAGCTCGTCCTCGTAGAACGGCGACACCCACACGTTCTGCTTGAACTGCTCGACCGGGTTGTTGGCGAACATCGACGGTGCCTGGGAGTGGATCTTCTTCATCCGCTTGAGCAGCGGCCGCACCCAGTTGGCCCCGGTCTCCACCGTGGCGAACCGGATACGCGGGAAGCGATCCATCAAACCGTGGAGGATGAGGGCGGCGAACGTGTCGGCCACGGCGTCGTGTGACAGGGCCTGGCGCAGCGGCTCGAACTTGTGGGCCTCCATCTCCGACTTCTCACCCCACATGGTGATGAGGTCGTAGTAGGCGTTGGCGCCACCGTGGTAGACGACGGTCACGCCGGCCTCCTGCACCCGGGCCCAGAACGGGTCGAAGCGCGGATCGGCCGGTGACTTGAGTCCCTCGTTCGTGCGCACCGGACCGGTGCCGACCAGCACGCAACGAGCGTCGCGATCGAGCGCCCACTCCAACTCGCGCACTGCGTTGTCGATGTCACCGAGCACCATGACGGGCGTGGCGAAGATCGTCTCCTCGTAGGCGAAGCCCCAGTCCTCGTCGAGCCAACGGTTGAAGGCCCGGAAGGCGGCCTGGGCGGCCGGTAGATCATCGTGCAGCGCGTTCTCCATGCCCACGGCCAGCGTCGGGAAGAACAGTGCGCCGTCGATGTGCATGTCGGCCATGACCTTGAGGCGGATCTCCCGGTCGCGGTACGCCGGATCACAGGGCTCGAGATCGCCGAACAGGTCCTTGACGCTGTCGCCCTTCGGATTACGACCGCGGAAGTACTGCTCGAGGCTGCCCGGGGCCGACAGACGATCGAACGTGGGGTTCGGGATGAAGCGGTTGATCTTGCCGCCGACCAGCAACATCTGCTTGCCGTTGACCTCGGCCCACTGCATGCAGCGGTGCCGGAACTCGGGCTCGATGTACCGGGTGAACGAATCGAGCGACTCGTAGTAGTGATTGTCGGCATCGAACACGGATGTGATGGGCATTGGTCCCCCTGGACGACTCGTCGATCGGCCCCGATCCCCCCGGAGCCCGACGCCTACGGTAGTCACCGGGCCGACCCCCCGTCGTCCCGCAGCCGAGGAGGTAGCCGATGACGAACGCATCCGTCGCCGTGGACCGGTCCGGAGCCGGACCCACCGACGAGGTGACCGACCTCGATCCGGCATGGTTGTCGACCGCTCTCGGGGTCGAGGTGACGGCCGTGCAGGCCACCCGGGTGGGCACCGGCCAGATGGGACAGTCGTGGCGACTCGACCTCACCTCGACCGACCCGGCCGCGCCGGCGTCACTGGTGGCCAAGATGGCCGGCGGTGATCCTTCGACCCGCACACTGATCGCCGACGGCTACCGCAACGAGTTCAACTGGTACACCCGCTGGTGCGCCACCGTGGACATCACCACACCCCGGTGCTGGTACGCCACGATCACCGAGGACTCGACCTCGTTCGTGCTGTTGCTCGACGATCTGGCGCCCTCGGCCCCCGGCACGCAGGCGGCGGGCTTCACCGTGGCCGAGGCCGACGTGGCCCTCGTCGAACTGGCCGGACTGCACGGACCGCGTTGGTCCGACCCCACCCTCACGGATGATCCGGCGCTGCGGGCCCCGACCCCCGAGGGCGCGGCCTTCCACGCCCAGGTGCTGGCCGGCGCCATACCGCAGTTCACCGAGAAGTTCGCCGCCTGGTTGTCGGCCGACGACATCGCCGTGCTCGACGACCTCGGTTCGTGGATCGGCGACTGGTTGTCGGTGGGCGGCGATCGGCTCACGTTCGTGCACGGTGACTTCCGTCCCGACAACCTGATGGTCTCGCCCGACGGTGCGCGCATCCACACCCTCGACTGGCAGACACTCGGGCTCGGGTTCGCCGGTCGTGACGTCGGGTACTTCCTCGGACTCGGCCTCGACTCCGACCTTCGTCGCTCGGCCGAACGCGACCTGGTGCGCACCTACCACGAGGCACTGGTCACCCACGGCGTGGAGCGGTCGTTCGAGGAGACCTTCGACGACTACCGACTCGGCACCCCGCAGGGGCCGCTGGTGACCGTGCTCGGCGCGGTGTACGCCACGGCGACACCCACACCCGAATCGGATGCGATGTTCGCGTCGATGATCACCCGGACGTGCGCGACGATCCGCGACCTCGATCCGGCGTCGTTGTTGGGCTGACCGCCCTCGGACCTGCTGTCGTCGTCGCTGCTGCTCAGGCCTGCAGGAACTTGATGCCGGTCGGCGCCACCTGGAACACCTCGGCCGCCATGCGACCGCCGAGCTTGGTGGCGTCCCACTTCTTGTTCCCGTTGTCGATGGTGACCTTCTCGCGCCAGCCCTGCATGAGGATGGCCTTGTCGTACAGCGAACGGATCACCTGACCGTTCACGTAGGCCGCCTGATCGGAGGCCAGCCACGCCACGATGGGAGAGGAGTTGGCCGGATCCATCGGGTGGAAGTCGTCCTCGGCGATCGCATCGGGTTCGAAGGCCTCACCGGCGCCGGGCATCGTGGCGGTGATGCGCGTCAGACCGGCGGGCCCGATGCAGTTGACCGTGGTGCCGATACCACCGAGTTCGAGGGCCAGGGTGAGGGTGAGGCCGGCGATCGCCATCTTGGCCGTGGCGTAGTTCGACTGACCGAAGTTGCCGCCGAGTCCCGCGCCCGAGGTGGTGTTGATGATGCGTCCGGCGCGAGGCGACCCGGCCTTGGCCTGCTCGCGGAAGTACTTGGCGGCGAAGTGGCTGCCCGACCATGTGCCGCGCACGTGCACGGCCATGACGGCGTCGAAATCCTCCACCGGCATGTTCCAGATGGCTGCGTCGCGCACGATGCCGGCGTTGTTCACGAGGATGTCGAGCCCACCGAAGGCGTCGATGGCCTGTTGCACCATGGCGCCGCAATCGTCGTGCACGGTGACGTTGCCGTAGTTGGCCACTGCCTCGCCGCCTCGCTCGACGATGAGCGCGACGGTCTCGTCAGCGGCCCGACCCGAACCCTCACCCGACACCGATCCTCCGAGGTCGTTGACCACGACCTTGGCGCCGTGCTTGGCCAGTTCCAGCGCGTGACCGCGGCCGATCCCGTGGCCGGATCCGGTGACGATGGCGATCTTCCCGTCGAGCATGCCCATGACGTGCGTACCTTTCGCGTGCGGCCCTCGTGGCCGTTCGAGCACCGATTTCCTAGCAGGTGGCGGTCGGAGCCCCGGAATCGACGGTCGATCCAAGGGCGTTCCTGCGGGGGTGCGATCAGCCGGCGCGAGCCACCGGCGCGTCGGCCGTCCCGATCATCTCGGTGAGGCGCCCGAGGGCCGAGACCAGTTCGGACTGCTCCGACCCGGTCACGCCGAGGGACTCCTCCCAGTCGTGCAGGTCGGCATTGACACGACGGGCGAGGGCGAGGCCGTCGGCGGTGGCTTCGATGATCACTCGCCGCCGATCGGAGGGGTCGGGCAACCGTCGCACGAGTCCGGCGCGCTCGAGTCGGTCGAGGGCGAGGGACATCCCGCCCGAGGTGCGACCGAGCACCTCACACAGCACCGACGGCGCACTGCGATGATCGGGGGAGCGACGCACGACGCCGAGCACGAGATAGTCGGCCACCGAGATGTCCGATCGCGCCGCGATGCTCTCGAGCACCCGCTGCACGGCGATGTCGAGACGCACGATGTGGCCCAGCAGCCCATCGGTGCCGGGCCACTGCGGCGGGGCGGCACTCACTTCGAGATGCCGAACCGCTCGAGTCCATAGGCGCGGATGGCGTTCTCGCGCAGCACCATGCGGCACTCGGTGGCGTCCATACCGGCCGCGGCGAACAGTTCACGGGCCACCTTGCGCGAATGCGGGAACGTGCCGTCCGAATGCGGATAGTCGGTCTCCCACAGGATGTGGTCGGTACCGATGGCGTCACGGTTGATGAGGCCATGGAGGTCATCGAAGATGCAGCCGTAGACACGTCCGCTCACCTGCTCACTCGGGGCCGTGCGCACGTGGTCGACATCGGCGCGGCCATCGCGCCACACCGCGTCCATCCGCTCCAACTGGAACGGCATCCACCCCACCTGACTCTCGGCATAGGCGATGGTGAGTGAACCGAACCGTTCGAGGGTGCCCGAGAACACCCAGTCACACAGCGAGCCCTGCGCGTTCTGGGCGTACATCGACATCGACGTGGCCAACGGGGCATCGTCCGAGGTGGTCGGCATCGACGACGACGATCCGATGTGCATGGAGACCGAGGTGTTCGTCTCCACACACGCCTCCCACAGCGGATCCCATGCGCCCGTGTACAGCGAAGGCTGGCCCAACTTGGCCACGTTCTCACTGAAGGCGATGGCGAACGAGCCCTTGGCCGCGCAGCGTCGGACCTCGGCGGCAGCCAGTTGCGGATCCCACAACGGCACCAACGTCAACGGGATCAGTCGGCCGCGCCCGGCACCACCGCACCAGTCGTCGATCATCCAGTCGTTGTAGATGCGCAGGGCGGTGAGGGCGAGGTCCTTGTCGGCCCGCTCGAGGAACCCCTGACCGGCGAATCTCGGGAAGATGTTGGGGTAGTTGATGGCAGCGTCGACATGGTTGAGGTCCATGTCGGCGAGGCGTGCCGTCTGGTCCCAGGTGCCGGGGCGGAAGTCCTCGTACGTGGCCGGGATGTTGCGCTGCTCCTCGCGGGGGATGCCGGCCGGCGCGTGCAACAGACCCGTCGGGGTGACGAGGTCGTCGAACAGCCAGACATCGCACCAGTCGCCGTCGGGCGCATCCATGTCGAAGCCGTAGTGACCACCGCGGAACGACAACTTGACCTTGCGTCGCTCCACCCGGGGCCCGCGCTCCCGGAGCGACTCGGGCAACTGCTGCTGCCACAGGTCACGGGGTTCGAGCACGTGGTCGTCGACCGAGATCATGTTGGGCAACTCGTGCTCGGCGGGGGTCACGTCGGCACGGGCAGCGGCCGTCTGGGTCGGGGTCATCAATCCTCCTGCGACGAAGAGAGCGGACCTCCCGCTCCCACCTACCGAGTATGCTTTCAGCAAAGATACTTTGTCAAGAGCGACTTGAGGGGAGATCGCAGGTGGCGGGGAGCCGCAGCCACCGGGAGATCCGGGACCGGTTGGCCGCCACCCATCGGTAGACGAGGTCACCGAGCCGATCGATTCCCGGCAGTCCGAGAGTCCTCGATGCGCCCCGACCCCATCGTCCGCAACGACCGAGCACGGTGGCCACCGCCGCTCGCCCTTCGTCGACACCGTGCGGGCCGACCACCAGCAGCGCTGCCTGCGACCGGGCGATCAGCTCGGGATCGGTCAGCTGGCGAGAAGGTCGGAAGCGCACCCCGGCGTCGGCGTGTCGGTCCAGGAACCGCACCGAGGCCGAACAGACACCACAGTCGTCGTCGAACCACACGATGAGGGGAGTCGAGGTCGTCGATGCCACACCCCGACGGTACGGCGCCGCCGGCCCGCTCGCACCGGGGGCTCGTCGGGGATTCCGCCATCGACCCGACCCGTTGCCCCGAGTCCGGGCTCGGAGATAGAACGACAGGCGTTTCGGCAACAGTCGGAGGGGGGATCATGGCCATCGCGCCACTTCTCGACCAGGCCCTGCGGGGGGCGCTTCCGGTCCGGTTCGAGGCCTACGACGGCAGTTCGACCGACCGCGCCGATGCAGTGGCCACGATCAGGATCCGGTCACGGGAGGGGCTGGCCCGGTTCTTGTCGCGCCCGGGTGAGCTCGGCGTCGTGCGGGCCTACGTCTCGGGTGACATCGACATCGAGGGAGACCTGCTCGAAGTGCTCGCCAACGGATCGATGCTCGAGTTCGGTCTCTCCAGCATCGATCCGCGCGCCGCCGCCCGGCTGGTGCGCGAGACCGGACCGAGTGTGTTCCGGTCACCCCCGCCTCCACCGGAGGAGATCCGACTGCGGGGCGGCATCCACTCGCGCTCCCGCGATGCCAATGCCATCTCCCACCACTACGACGTCGGCAACGAGTTCTACGAACTGGTGCTCGGTCCATCGCTCGTCTACTCGTGCGCGGTGTGGACCGACCCGGCGATCTCGCTGGAACAGGCCCAGGCCGACAAACTCGATCTCGTCTGTCGCAAGCTCGATCTGCAGCCGGGACAACGATTGCTCGACGTCGGTTGCGGCTGGGGATCGATGGTGCTCCACGCCGCCGAGCGCTACGGAGTGAACGCCGTGGGCATCACCCTGTCGGCAGAGCAGGCCGAGAGAGCCACCAAGCGGGTGCACGATGCCGGCCTGTCCGACCGGATCGACATCCGGGTGCAGGACTACCGCGACGTCACCGACGGACCGTTCGACGCCATCAGTTCGATCGGCATGTTCGAACACGTCGGCCGCAAGCGAATGGAGGAGTACCTACGCGATCTGCACGCGCTGCTCGTCCCCGAGGGCCGCCTGCTCAACCACGCCATCAGTCGTCCGGGCTATCCGCAACCCGACACCCTCATCGGCAACTCCCGCCAATTGGCGCGGAGACTGGCCAACGCCATCGGCTCCGACCACACGTCGAAGGTACAGAGCGCACTCATCGAGCGGTACGTGTTCCCCGACGGCGAACTGCACGAGGTCGGGGTACTGATCTCGATGATGCAGGAGAACGGATTCGAAGTGCGCCACGTCGAATCGCTGCGTGAGCACTACGACCTGACACTGCAACGGTGGGTCCGCAACCTGGAGGCGAACTGGGACGAGGCCGTGCGTCTGGTCGGCGAGGGACGGGCCCGGGTGTGGTTGCTGTACATGGCCGCCTCGGCGGTGAACTTCCGTCTGGGCGGGGTTCAGATCGAACAGGTCCTCGCCACCCGGACCACCGACGGCCGCAGCGGCATGCCCCTGCGCCCCTCCTTCTGAGTCGGGAGCACGATCGGTGCCGAAAGGACAGACTCGGGCCATGGATCACCTCACCACCCTGCGCGACAACGGCGAACTGCTGTCCGGCGCCGCCCGCACCGCCGGCCTCGATGCACCCGTCGAACACTGTCCGGGCTGGACCGTCGGCCGTCTGCTCGGTCACACCGGCAAGGTGCTGCAACGAACCGCTCTGTGCGTGCGCAGTGGCACGACCGATCCTCCGGCCGACGGCGACTACTCCCCGCTC
>VERC01000122.1 GCA_018882825.1 Acidimicrobiia bacterium
CGCACACCGAGCGCGTCGATCGCCACCGCCAGCACCGTGAGCAGCCCACCCGCCACCCACTGGCGAGAGGCCAGCAGCAGGGGTCCACCGAACGAGGTGAGCACCATCACCGCCCACAGCACCTCGGCCGGACCGAGCACCACCGGGGCCGGCGGTCGTAACGGGAACCGACGTTCGTCGCCGTAGGACGAACCGTTGACGAACACCTCGCCCACCATCGCCCACAGCGACAGCACGGCGGCCGCCGACGTCACCGCCAGCGCCATCGACACGGTCGTGGCCGTCGGATCGGGGGCGAGGGCCGCCGCCCACACCGCGGCCACCAGCGATGCCGGGAACAGGATCCGCACCGCGGTGAGCGACGTCGTGCTCGGCACCAGCGCGGCGACCAGTCCACCCAACCAGCCGGCCCACAGACCGATGGCGGCGACCAGCGCGACCGCACCCGAACGCGGCGCCAGGGCGTCACCCAGTGACGGTCCGGCGACCAGCGGCATGACCAGCCACAACGCTGCCGGCCCCCAGCGCGCCAGTATCGGAGCCGACGATCGGGGTTCGGTTCGGGAGCCGGGGCGATCGGTCATCGATCCCGAGGTTTGTCGAATCCGGCTCGCCGGGCCAACACGGTGGCGCGCTGTGACCGAGGGCACATTTTCCGCGGGTACGGTTCGCCCCATGGAACGGCCCGGACCACTGCTGCCCAGCGGATTGGCATGCGGCATCGGTCATCTCCCGCATTGTGATCCGGGCGACGCCGTCGAGTTCGTGCTTCGCCACGGTCCGCGCCTTACCTGTGCGCCCGCCCTGCCCGCCCGTTCTCGGCGCGAGGGAATGGTGGCGCAGGGCGCCAGTGGTCTGTCCGGTATCACCGTCGCCGACGACGGCTCGTTGCGCATCGACGTCGACGCGCTCGATCCCGATGCGCCCTTCGTCGACGAGGGTTTCACCGGCGACGCCTGGGTCGGGTTGCGCGCCTTCCTCACTGCGGTGGCCGATCGCGACGGTCCCGTCAAGGTGTCGCTCACCGGACCGGTCACGCTCGGCGTGGCGCTGTGGGCCAACGGTGTCGATGTCGATCTCGCCTTCCGACTGGCCGGTGCCGCCACCCGCCGGCGGGCGCGGTCGTTGGTCGAGCACATCCTGCGACGCGTGCCCCAGGCCCAGGTGGTCGTGTTCCTCGACGAACCGGCGATGGGTTCGGTCACCGAGGCCGGGTTCCCCATCGGACCGAACGAGGGCGTCGACCTCGTGTCGGCCACGCTGGCCTCGGTCGAGACGATCGCCATCACCGGACTGCATTGCTGCACCGCCGTCGACTACCGACTGCTGCTCGGCGCCGGACCCGACATCCTCTCGGTGCCGGTCGACGAGCGGATGGTTCGTCACGCCGGTCTGGTGGGGGACTGGCTCGAGCGCGGTGGATGGATCGCCTGGGGCGCGGTCCCCACGGGCGGGCCCGTCGGTGACGGCGTCGACCGCCTGTGGCGTCGCCTGACCCGGCTGTGGGACGAACTGGCCGCCGAATCGTGTGATCCGCTCCTGTTGCGCGCCAACGCGATCGTCACTCCGGTGTGCGGGCTGGCCCAGCACGGGGTGACACAGGCCGAGCAGGTCATGGAACATGCGAACCGTTTGGCCGATCGCGTCGCGTCGCAACTGCGCGACGTGCGGATGACGGTCGGCGCCTGACGCATCGTCGCGACGTTCGGGCCCTCGCTCGCTAGGGTTCGCCCGTGACGAGAGACGGCGCGCTCGATCCGGTCGGACGCATCGAGGAACTCCGCGCCGCCATCCGTCATCACGACGCCCTCTACTACGAGGCCGACGCCCCCGAGATGCCCGACGCCGAGTACGACCTGCTCGTACGCGAACTCGTGGCCCTCGAGGCGGACCATCCCGACCTCATCACCCCCGATTCCCCCACACAACGACCCGGGGGACGGGCCACGACCACCTTCGATCCGGTGGAGCACCGGGTGCCGATGATGTCGCTCGACAATGCCTTCACCGCCGACGAGGTGGCCGCCTGGGTCGAGCGCACGCGACGTCGGATCGTCGAACTGGGGGCCGAACGCGAAGTCGGACTGGTCGCCGAGTTGAAGATCGACGGGCTCGCCGTGTCCATCCGCTACGAGGACGGCGTGCTGGTGCAGGCCGCCACTCGCGGTGACGGGCGGATCGGGGAGGACGTCACCGCCAACGTCCGCACCATCGCGTCGATTCCCGCCACCCTCCCCAAGGGCGCGCCGTCGGTGCTCGAGGTCCGCGGCGAGGTGTACCTGTCGATCAGCGCGTTCGAGGAGTTGAACCGTGCCCAGATCGAGGCCGGTGAGCGCACCTACGTCAATCCCCGCAACACAGCGGCGGGTTCGTTGCGACAGAAGGACGCCGGCGTCACCGCGTCACGACGGCTGTCGTTCTGGAGTTACCAGGTGGGCGAGATGGTGGGCGGACCATCGTTGGTGCACCATCACGAGATCTTCGAGTTCCTCTCCTCGATGGGCTTCCCGGTCAACCCCGAGATGCGGGTGCTGGCCGGGCTCGACGCGGCGGTGAGCCACTGCGCCGACTGGCAGGCCCGCCGTCACGATCTCGACTACGAGATCGACGGCGTGGTGCTCAAGGTCGACGATCTCGCGCTGCAACGTGAACTCGGCGCCACCACTCGCGCCCCGCGCTGGGCCATCGCCTACAAGTTCCCACCCGAGGAGCGCACGACGCGCCTGCTCGGCATCGAGGTGTCGATCGGTCGTACCGGGCGAGCCACGCCCTATGCCCGACTCGAGCCGGTGTTCGTCGGAGGATCGACCGTCGAGTTCGCCACGCTGCACAATGCCGATCAGGTCGCGGCCAAGGACGTCCGCCCGGGCGATGTGGTCATCGTGCGCAAGGCCGGTGACGTGATCCCCGAGGTGGTCGGGCCCGTGCTCTCGGAACGACCGAAGGGGCTGCGGCGCTGGAAGTTCCCCACCAACTGTCCGGTGTGCGGTGTCGCCTTGTCGCGACCGGAGGGTGAGGCCGACGCCCGATGCCCCAACGGCTCCTGTCCGGCCCGGGTGGCGGGCGCCATCGAGCACTTCGCGTCTCGCGGCGCCATGGACATCGAGGGACTCGGTGAGCAGCGCGTGCAGCAACTGTGCGAACTCGGTCTCGTCGGTGACATCGCCGATCTGTACGTGCTCGATCCTGAACGACTGGCCGCGCTGCCCAAGTTCGCGGAACGGTCCGTGGCCAAGCTCCTCGACCAGATCGAGACGTCGAAGGATCGGCCGCTGGCCAACCTGCTGGTCGGTCTCAACATCCGGCACCTCGCCGGCGCCGGGGCGACTGCCCTGGCCACCCACTTCGGCCATCTCGACCGCATCGAGTCGGCCAGCGAGGACGAACTCGCCGCCGTCGAGGGTGTGGGTCCGGTCATCGCCGGTTCGGTCCACCACTGGTTCGCCGACCCCGACAACCGGGCACTGATCGCCAAGTTGCGCGCCGCCGGGCTCAACTTCACCGGTCCGGCGACCTCGGATCTCCCACAGGTCCTCGAAGGCATGAACATCGTCGTCACCGGCACGCTCGAGGGCTTCACCCGTGACTCGGCCGAGGCGGCCATCAAGGGTCGGGGCGGGAAATCGCCGGGCAGTGTCTCCAAGAAGACGACTGCGGTGGTGGTCGGTGTCGGCCCCGGCGCCTCGAAGGTCACCAAGGCCGAGGAGCTCGGGGTGCCGCTGCTCGACGAGGCCGGTTTCGTGGCCCTGCTCGAGACCGGTACCGTGCCGTCTCGCACCGGCGAGGAGGGGGAACCGTGACGATCGAGGCAGTGGTGTTCGACTTCGGTGGCGTGTTCACCGGTTCACCGTTCACCGGGCTGCACGACTGGCACGTGGCCCGAGGTATCGATCCGCAGACCGGACTACGCGCCGTGTTCGGCCCCTACGACGAGGACACCGACCATCCGTGGCACCGTCTCGAGCGCGGTGAGATCGCCCTCGAGGCCGCCGCCGAGCAGATCAAGGTGGTCGGTGCCGAGATGGGACTCGATGTGGACCTGCGCGAGATGTTCGGCGCCATGGGTGGTGCCGGTGGGTCCCGCGACGACGTCGTCGCCATCGGACTCGACCTGCGGGCGCGGGGCTATCGCACGGCGCTCATCACCAACAACATCGCCGAGTTCTCCGACGGCTGGCGGGCCATGATCCCGGTCGACGAACTGTTCGAGGTCATCGTCGATTCCTCGGCGGTGGGGATGCGCAAGCCCGACCCGCGGATCTACCACATGGCCCTCGACCAACTCGGCGTGGCTCCCGAACGATCGGTGTTCCTCGACGACGCGCCCGGCAACATCGCCGCTGCCCGCGCCATCGGCATGCACGCCATCCTCGTCGAGGACGATCACACCCTCGCCTTCGCCGAACTCGATCGGCTCCTGAACGACGCCTGACGATCGGCGTTCACACCACCGTGAAGCACCACGTGCGGGTCGACGACACCGACGGTCCCACCGACGACTGCCAGTAGGTGGCCACGACGCAGTTCTGACCGGCGGGCAGCTGGGTGAACTCCTTGCCCGGTCCCGGTTTGAACGTCGTCTGATTGATCGGCGCGATCACATCGGACTGATCGAGGGGGATCGCCACACCGTTGAGCGCGAGCGTCGCTTCGTAACCGGGTGCCATGTCGATGCCGATGGTGTCCTGCTGGAGGATCTTCGAACCGGGCAACGGGATGAGTCGCTCGATACGACCACCGTCGAATCCGCCGGTGTCGGCAGTCCCCAGTCGCGAGGCGATGACGATGCACACGATGGCCACCGCCGCCAGCGCGACCCAGGCGAGATGACGCGGTGCGAGACGACGGCGGGGGCTGCGTTCCTGTTCGATCACATTCCGAGTCTGCCCGGGTCGGCACCGCGAACGACGCGACGGGGTCCGAGGGGTGAACCGTCGTCGAAGGACGCAGCGTTAGCCTTCCGGGGTGTCCAACGCCCGCGGTGCCGACCGGGTCGGTCAGGTCCTGGGCGGGCGGTACCGGCTGCTGGCGCCGATCGGCACCGGGGCGTCCGCCACGGTGTATCTGGCCGACGACGTGGTGCTGCGCCGTCGGGTGGCGGTCAAGGTGCTGCACGACGCGCTGGCCGGGGACGGGGCGTTCCTGCGACGGTTCGAGGCCGAGGCGCGGGCGGCCGCCGCGCTCAACCACCCTCACATCATGGCGGTGCACGACTGGGGACAGGGTGAGGTGCCCTATCTGGTCACCGAACTGCTCGACGGCGGTTCGCTGCGGGCCCTGCTCGACCACGGCGGCCGACTCGACCGGGCGCAGGCCCGTCAGGTGGGCGTCGATGCCGCCCGTGCCCTCGACCATGCGCACCGCCGCGGGTTCGTCCATCGCGACATCAAGCCCGGCAACCTCCTGTTCGACGAGGAGGGAATGGTGCGCATCGCCGACTTCGGTCTGGCCCGCGCCCTGGCCGAGGCGGCGTGGACCGAACCGGCCGGTGCCGTGCTCGGCACGGCCCGCTATGCGTCACCCGAACAGGCCCAGGGCGCGACGCTCGACGGCAGCAGCGACGTCTACTCGTTGGCGCTCGTCCTGATCGAGGCGGTGACCGGCGCGGTGCCCTTCACCGCCGACACCACCCTCGGCACACTCATGGCCCGTATCGGGCGTCCGGTGCCGGTGCCCGAGGAACTCGGTCCGCTGGTGCCGGCCCTGCGCGCCGCCGGTGCCCCCGATCCGGCCGATCGTCCCGATGCCGCCACCTTCGCCACCATGCTCATGGGCGCCGGTGAGCTCGGTCCGGTGCGACCGCTCCCGCTGGCCGGGACGGTCACGTTGCGTCCCGAGGAACTCGATCCGCGCGAACCCACCACGTTGTACGTACCCGAACGCGACGTCACCGGTCCGGTGTTCGTCGATCCCACGGTGTCGGGAGCCTCGGCACAGCCGGCGACCCGCACCTTCGTCCGCAACGACGAGCAGTCGGCCACGGCGTCGACGTCGGCCGCAGGCGGTGCTGCGGGCCGGCCCCGCCGCCGACCCCGCCGCCGACCCCTCCGAGCGGTGCTCCTCGGCGCGTTGCTGCTCGCCGTCATCGTCGGCGTCGGTGGGTTCGTGTTCCTGCGCACGCCCACCCACACCGTCGAGGACTATGTCGATCTGCCGCTGACGGAGGCCCGTGCCGCCATCGAGGGCAAGGGACTGCGCGTCGCCACCGAGTCGCAGGTCTCCGAGACGGTGCCGATCGACGTCGTCATCGCCCAGGATCCGACGCCGGGCACCTCGCGGTCGGAGGGTTCGACGGTCACGCTCATCGTCTCCTCCGGTCCGCCGCCGGTGCCGGTGCCCACCGATCTTGTCGGTCTGACGATCGAACAGGCCACGGCATCGTTGGTCCGCGCCGGGCTCGTGATCGGCCCGCTCACCGAGACGTTCGACGAGAACGTCGCCAAGGGCATCGTGCTGTCGCTGGCGCCCGGGGTTGGATCGACCGCGCCGAAGGGTTCTGCCGTGCCGTTGGTGGTCAGCGCCGGGGCCCGCCCGCGCACCATTCCCGAGGGTCTCGTCGGCCGACCGATCGCCGAGGTCACCGCGCAGCTCGAGTCGCTCGGCCTCAAGGTGACGCGGGTCGACGACTGGTCGGAGACGGTGCCGGAATCGATCGTGCTCAAGGTCGACCCGAACGCAGGGCAGAGCGTGCCCAAGGGCGCGACCGTGACCGTGACCGTGTCCAAGGGCAAGCGACCGGTCACCATCCCTGCCAACATCGTCGGTCAGTCGTGCAGTGGCGCGGCCTCGACGCTGCAGGGACTGGGGCTGGTCGTGAACATCAATCCGTTCGGTGCGACGGTGCGGTCGGCGAACCCGGCACCGGGCGCGCAGGTGAGAGTGGGTTCGACCGTCACCATCGCCTGTGGCTGACACCCGCGACGCGTCGCCGCAGGGTCCCGAACTCGACGAACTCGAGCTCGGGATCGAGGGCGCCGGCGTCGACGAGGTCGTGGCCGTGCCGTGGAGCCTCCTGCTGCAGCGCCGAATCGCCGGTCGCCTCGAACACAGTCCTCGCCGTGCGTGGATCGTGCTCACCGCCGCGCTCCTGGGGATGTTCGCGTCGGGGTTCTCGCTCACCGTCCTGACCGTCTCGCTCGGCGACATCGCGGTGACGCTCGGTTCCACCAAGAGCGTGCTCACCTGGGC
>VERC01000123.1 GCA_018882825.1 Acidimicrobiia bacterium
TCGGTTGGTTGCCGTACATGGCCGATGGCGCGTCGTCCGGACAGGCCGGACGACTGCACTCGCTCGATCCCGACGACTTCGACCTGCTCCGTTTCGGCGCCGGTCGACGGTTGCACTCTCGGATCGCCGAGGCCGACCTCGATGTCGACACCATCGAGCGACTCCTCGACGGATCGCCCCTCTCGCTACCGACCACGTCGCTGTTCGAGTGGCCGACCGCAGTTTCAGGCGTCCCCGAGCGACTCGTAGTTCTCAGGTCGGAAGCGCGGGGTGCACACGCAGGCGAAGACGAGGTCTTCGTCCCCGAGGTTGGTGATCTGTTGCGGGACACCGGCCGGAATGACGACGACGTCACCCGGTCCGACCTCTGTCGGAGCGAGCTCGCCCACCCTCGCCAGTCCTCGCCCCTCGAGGATCAGGTAGCGCTCGTGCACCGACACCCGGTGGAGGGCGGTGGTGATGCCGGGTGTCACTCGGGCCCGGGCGATGGAGACGTCGGCGTCACTCCGGTCGTTCCACCACTCGAGGATGTGGCATCGCTCCTCGGTGGCGAACTCGTTCGTCGGCTCGGTGCGGGCGATGTGCGGCTCCATGGCGGGAACCTAGTGCGGGCGTCGAACCGCGACCCGGACGGATTCAGTCGTCGAGTCGGAACCGCAGCACCGTGCGGCCGTCGTCACCGTGATCGAACACGGGGGCCACCCGGGCACCGACGCGAAGATCGGCGGGGTCGGCATCGACGATCGTGGCGGTGAGTCGCACGCCTTCGTCGAGATCGATCATGGCGATCAATTGCGGGACCTCATCGGCGAACATCGGCGCCGTGGGCACGGTGGCCACGGTGAAGGTGAACAGCGTGCCGCCTCCGTCGACCTCGAACCACGACACCTCGTCCGACAGACAGTGCGGACAGCGCTCGCGCGCATAGAAGAACGACTCACCACATGCATCACACCGGGGGATCACGATGCGCTCGACGGAGAGCGCATCCCAGTACGGCTGTGACACCGGGGTGGGTATCGGCCTGGGCTTGGGCGTGATCGCTGGTGTCGTGCGGTCGCTCATCTCACGCCCCTTGCAGGATCAGCGCGCTCTGCTCGCTCATCACGCCGCCGGTCCCGGTCACATAAGCGAGGTCGTGTTTCATCAACTGTCGCTCGCCGGCCCTTCCCTGGATCTGGCGGACCGCCTCGATCACCTGCGAGTTGCCACCACTCAGACCGGCCTGCCCCATCCCGAGTTGGCCACCGTGGGTGTTGCACGGGAAATCACCTCGGTACGACAGGTCGTGGTCTCGTACGAACGCCTGCGCCTCACCGCGGCCGCAGAATCCGGAGTCCTCGATCGTGAGCAGTGCGGTGATGGTGTAGCAGTCGTAGATCTCGATCATGTCGACGTCGGCCGGTGTCACCCCGGCCATGGCGAAGGCACTGGCGGCTGCGACACCCACGGGGGTGTGGGGCAGATCGGGGGCGAACGTCGGTGTCTTGTGGGTGAGGCGCTCTCCGAATCCGGTCACCAGGACGGGGCGGTGTGGTGTCCGCCGGGCCCGTTCGGTCGACGTCACCACGACGGCGCTCCCACCGGCGCAGGGCATCACGATCTCGAGGATGCGCAGGGGGTCGGCGATCATCTTCGAGCCGAGCACGTCGTCGATCGTGATCGGCGTGTCGCGGAACACGGCGTTCGGGTTGGCGTTCGCACTGATGCGTTGATCCGCGGCGATCTTGGCCCGGGCCCGCTCGTCCCATCCGTAGGTCTCGTGATAACGACGGGCGTACATGGCATAGCCACAGTTCTGGGCGATGTTCCCGTAGGGCAGTTCGTACTCGGCCTGCGGGGAACCCCATGCACTCGACGACGCGCCGAACACCATGCGGTCGTCGTAGGGACGGGGGTACGGCCACGGCGGGGGAGGGGACGACGGGAAGGCGATGACGACGACCTCGCACACTCCGAGTTCGATCGCCGCTGCGGCCCGCCACACCGCCCCCACCGGGCTGGCGCCACCGAGGTCCACACTCTCGGCCAGGTTGACCGACCAGCCGCAGTACTCGGCGATCGTCGCCGGGACGAACGAGGACGATTCGACCAGATCCCGACCGCAGACCACCCCGTCGACCTCACGGGACGCGATGCCGGCATCGGCCAGAGCCTCTGCGGCCAGGCCGGCCCACTGATCGAGTGTGAACCGGTGACGACCCGTGAACTTCCGCTCGGCCCGGTGTTCGGTCCAGCCGACGATCGCCGCCGTCCCCTTCAGTCCCATGGACTCCGAGAGTAGGTCGCTGCCCTCCTGACTCGGTCGATGGACGATCGTCCAGATCTCGCAGTCGATCGTCCGGAACCGGCTTCGGCGCCGATCCCGGGACCCTCGACGACGGTACCGTCGCCTCCGTCCCGGACTTGCCGGGTCGAGTCGTTCTCTCCCCGGAAGGTCATCCGCAGATGCGTCATCCCGTCAGGAAACTCTCCGCCCTCGCCGTCTCGGTGGTGCTCCTCGGCACGGTCGCCATGACGGCCGCCAGTGCCGACGACTACGGCGCCATCGGTCTCTGGCCCACCTACGGCCAGACGTTCACCTTGAATCCGTCGGGTGGCACCAATGGCTCCGACGGTCTGCGCGTGATGTTCGGTGGTGGTCAGGTGAACTCGCAACGGTTCGCCAACCCCGACGATCCCGAACGCTTCAACGGGGAGATCTACGGCCCTCGGAGCATGCCGGGCACGGGGGATGCGTCGGGCCTCTTCACGCAGATCGCCCTGGCCGTCGGTGACGAGGCCGGCGGCGGCACCGCCTTCGTGGCGCCATCGTTCTACGCGCCGTGGAGCGACCGGTGGTCGGTCGATCGAGCCGACAACGTGACCCTCGAACAGTGGAACGTCGTCACCACCACCTCGGGCAACCAGATCACCTCGGTGATGACCGGAGAGGCCGATGGTCTCACCTACACCGTCACCGTCGTCCTCACCTACACGGCGCCGGACGATCGCATGAAGTTCGACTACACGGTCACCATCCCGGCGGGCAACACCAAGCCCGTGCGGCTCTACCACCTCATCGACACCTTCCTCGGTGGCTCCGATCAGGGGCCCGGCTTCTTCCTCGACCCGCAGGCGTGCGGCACGTCGGGGTACTCCGGCGCCGTCGTCGGTGTGGACCGGGCCGACCTCGGCGTGGTCGAGGCCTTCCAGTACGTGTCGGGCGCTCCGTGGGCCGGCTACATCAGCGGGTACTACAACGACGTCGTGTTCGGTGACAACTACAAGACCGATCCCGATCTCGCCGAGGGCGGACCGCATCTCGGTCCCGGCTTCATGAACGACCTCAACAACGTGATCATCGCCGATCCCTCGAACGACAACGGCATCGGGATCAACTGGAACTTCGGATCGACGGCTGGCTCGTTCAGCAGTGCGGCCAAGTTGATCTTCTCGCCGGATGCCGTCAGTCCCTGTGAGGACGTCGAGGCCATCTCGCCGACGAATCCCGATCCGACGCTGGTTCCCGATCCGGACATCGACACCGACTCGATCGACGACCCGACCTTCGACCCGCTGAAGGATCCGGAGCCGATCGTCAACCCGTCCTACACCGGCTGAGCCGGGCCCTCGGCTCAGCCGAGGATCTCCGACAGCTCCACCACACGTCCCTGGTCGATGCTGCGGTGGGCGGCGACGCCCACCGCAACCGACCACAGGCCATCGGTGAGGGTGACCGCTGCCGGCGAACCGGTGCGGATGGCGTCGAGCAGGGCCACGTGCTCGAGGTACGACGCGCCGTGGTGCAGGCCGGCATGGCGGACCGAGTCGTCGGCGACCTGTTCGGTGCGCACGTTGCCGTAGCCGTCGGCCCGACGTCCGATGCGCACCACTCCCTCGGAGACGAGTGCCTCGACCTTGCCGGCGTCGCCCACGATCGAGAGCTCCTGCTCGTTGCGACTGGCCTCGGCGAACATGCACAGGTCCAGCATCGCCCTCGCCCCGCCCTCGTACTCCACGATCACGAAGGCGTTGTCGAGGATGTCGGGCACTTCACCGTCGTAGGACTCGTCGAGATGGTTCACGTCCTGGGCGCCGCTGGCCATGACCCGCAGCGGGCGTCGACCGGTGACGAGATTCATGAGGTCGAAGAAGTGACAGCACTTCTCGACCAACGTCCCACCGGTGTTGCGGTTGAAGCGGTTCCAGTCACCGACCTTCATCAGGAACGGGAACCGGTGTTCGCGTATCGCCACCATCCGCACCTCGCCGACGGTGCCGGCCCGCACCTCGGTCAGCACCCGCTGGGTGGGGGGCATGTAGCGGTACTCGAGTCCCATCCACACCGCCCGGCCGCGGCGGTCGGTGGCGGCGGCCCGGTCGATCACCTCGAGGCAGTCGTCGACCGTCGTGCACAGCGGCTTCTCCACCAGCACGTGCACACCGGCATCGAGCACGTCGAGCAGCACGTCGTGGTGCGTGTGGTTGGGCGAGGCCACGACCACCACGTCGCACACCCCGGTGTCGAGCAGATCCCGGTGGTCGGTGTAGGTGGCGACGGTGTCGGTGTCCACCGCTCGCCGCGCCCGGTCGAGGCTGTCGGGATGGGGATCGCTGAGCGCGGTCACGATCGCGCCGTCCAGATGAGCGATGTTGGTGATGTGCTCGCGGCCCATCATCCCGGTGCCGATGATCCCGTACCGCAGGACGTGCTCGGCATCGTCGCGGCCGTCGGGGCGTTCCACCACGGAACTAGCGTACGACCCGTGGCGATGTCCGAACCCCTTCCCTCGCCGGGCCCGCGCTTCGTCGCCGGTCGCGAGGTCGGACCGTTGGGATTCGGATGCTGGCGACTCACCACTGCGTCGACCGATGACGCAGCGCATCTGGTGGAGACCGCAATCGACCTCGGCTGCACCCTCGTCGACACGGCCGATGTGTACGGCCTCGACTGGGGCGGCACGGGTTGGGGCACGTGCGAGCAGCGACTGGGCGCCGTGCTGGCGGCCCGACCGGGTCTGCGCGACCGGATGGTGCTGGCCACCAAGGGCGGTATCGATCCGGGCGTGCCCTACGACGCCAGTCCCGCCCGACTCACCACCGCCTGCGAGGCGTCGCTGCGGCGACTCGGTGTCGACCACGTCGACCTGTACCTCGTGCATCGTCCCGATCTGCTGGCCCATCCCGCCGAGGTGGCCGACACGCTCCTGTCGCTGCGCACTCGTGGACTCATCGGCGCCATCGGCCTCTCCAATCACTCCGCGGCACAGACCGCGGCGCTCGAGCACCATCTCGGTGAACCGGTGGCTGCCGTACAACCCGAGTTGTCGGTGGCGGCCCTCGGTGCCGTGCGCGACGGCGTGCTCGATCGGGCCATGCGCCACGACACCGCCGTGCTGGCCTGGAGCCCACTGGCCGGGGGTCGGGTCACCACGGGCGAGGGACTCCGTCCCGCGCTCGTCGATGTGCTCGATGGCATCGCGGCCGGTCATGACACGACGCGGGAGGCCGTGGCCCTGGCCTTCGTGCTGGCCCACCCGTCGCGGCCCGTCGCCCTGCTCGGCACCCAGCGACCCGATCGCATCGCCGACGCGCAGCGGGCCCTGACGGTGCGACTCACCCGGGCCGAGTGGTACACCATCGTGGAGGCGAGCGAGGGCGTGGCGCTGCCATGACCCGCACCGGCGCGCCGTTGGAGATGGCGTGGTTCGCGGCGTTGTGCGATGACGACTACGAACAGCTCGGTGTGGTCGACGAGCGTCTGCTCAGTTCACCCGAGCACTGCGGTGACATCGTGCGCACCGCCGACGACACCGGGTTCGACGCCATCCTCATGCCGTCGGGGTACGCGCTGGGTATCGACACCGTGACCTTCACCGCGGCGATGGCCGCTTCGACGCATCGCATCCGTCCCATCGTGGCGGTGCGCATCGGTGAGGTGTGGTTGCCCACCCTGGCCCGACAACTGGCCACCCTCGATCGGATGCTGGACGGGCGTCTGCTCGTCAACGTCATCTCCAGCGAGATGCCCGGGGAGTCCCTGGAGTCGGCGCCACGCTATGTCCGCACGCTGGAGCACATGGGTGCGCTGCGCACCCTGCTCGACGGACATCGACTCGAGATCGCCGGTGATTGGCTGCAGCTCGCCGTCGATCCGCCACGGGTGACCACCGTTTCGGGACGGTGTCCTCCGCTGTACTTCGGCGGGTTGTCCGACGAGGCCCGTGACGTGGCGGCCCGGGAGGCCGACGTGTACCTGATGTGGCCCGACACCATCGACGCGGTGGCCGCGCTGGTCGACGACCTGCGCACCCGCGCCGCCGGCCACGGCCGCCAGTTGGGTTTCGGGTACCGAGTGCACGTGGTGGTGCGACCCACCGAGGATGAAGCCCGCGCTGCGGCCGACCATCTCATCTCCGCCCTGGATGCCGAGACCGGCGCTGCCATCCGGGCCCGATCGCTCGACAGCACCTCGACCGGAGTGCGGGCCCAGGCGTCGTTGCGCGAGTCCAGTGACGAGGACGGGTACGCCGAACCCAACCTGTGGACCGGCATCGGTCGCGCCCGCAGTGGGTGTGGGGCGGCCATCGTCGGTTCCCCCGCACAGGTGGCGGCCAAGATCGAGTCCTATCGGGACCTCGGCATCGACACGTTCATCCTGTCGGGCTATCCCCACCTCGACGAGTGCCGCCGGTTCGCCGACATGGTCCTCCCGCTGCTCGACCGCTGATCGGCATCAATCCGCAAGGTTCCATCGCGCCCGCAGACGGTGCGCCGCCAACTTCGGTCGTCGATCGCGGGTGAACACGCCCTTCTTGTTGCCATCGGCACGCACGATCGACGCCGACGTGGCGAAGTCGGCGAAGTTCCACACATGTTCGCCGATCACGGCATCGATGCGGTCGAACACCTCGTGGTAGCGGTCGAAGAGCGCCGCCTGGAACTCCTCGCTCCACGGCGCGGCATCCACGCTGTGGAGACCGGCCATGGTGTCGGCCCCGTACTCGGTGACGAGGATCGGCTTGTCATGGCGAGCGGCCCACGCCCGTAGTTCGGCCTCCAGGCCGCGCTCGGCGGCATCGAGGTCGCCGTGGTCGACGTACCACCCGTAGTAGCGGTTGAGCATCACCACATCGGCGAGGTCGGTGAGCCGACACCGATCGGCCGGGGCCAGCATCACGTTCA
>VERC01000124.1 GCA_018882825.1 Acidimicrobiia bacterium
CGTCATGGAAGGCGATGGTAGAGGGCGGGTCCGGTCCGGTCCCGCACGATCCCCTCCGCTCGGTCCTCTCCGGTGCGGGCCGGACCGGACCCGCCCTCTACCATCGCCTTCCATGACGCGTGTGTTCTCCGGCATCAAGCCCACCGGACCGGTGCAATTGGGCAACCTCCTCGGAGCCCTGCGTCACTGGGTGGCCGATCAGGACGAGGCCGACGGGGTCTTCTGCATCGTCGACCTCCATGCCCTGACCGTGCCCCAGGACCCGGTCGAGCTGCGGGAGCGGACGCTGGAGCTGGCCCGGCTGCTGCTGGCCATCGGCATCGACCCGGAGCGATCGATCCTGTTCGTGCAGAGCCACCTCTCCGAGCACGCCGAGTTGTCGTGGATCCTCGAGTGCACGGCCTCGTTCGGGGAGCTCCGGCGCATGACCCAGTTCAAGGACAAGAGCGACGGTGCCGAGTTCGTCTCGGCCGGCCTTTTCACCTACCCGGCGCTCATGGCGGCCGACATCCTCCTGTACGACACCGACCGGGTGCCGGTCGGCGACGACCAGCGCCAGCACCTCGAACTGGCCCGTGATCTCGCCATCCGCTTCAACGGGCGCTACGGCGACACGTTCGTCGTCCCCGAGGCGGCCATCCCCAAGATCGGTGCCCGGGTCATGGACCTCCAGCACCCGACGCGCAAGATGTCGAAATCCGAGGATTCCCCGCAGGGGACGATCCTCGTGCTCGACGACCTCGATGCCGTCGCCAAGAAGATCAAGCGCGCCGTCACCGACACCGACACCGAGGTCCGCTTCGATCCGGAGCACAAACCGGGCGTGTCGAACCTGTTGTCGATCCTCTCGGCCTGTACCGGGGAGGATCCTGCCGTCGTCGCCGATCGATTCACGCGTTACGGCGACCTCAAGGCCGCGTGCGCCGAGGCGGTGGTCGAGACCCTGCGACCGATCCAACAGCGCTATCGGGAACTGGCCGCCGACCCGACCGGCACGAAGGACATCCTCGCCGCCGGAGCCGAGCGGGCCCGGGCCATCGCCCGTCCCGTACTCGACCGGGCCCGGACGAACCTCGGTCTGCTCGCACCCTGAGTGGCGCGCCGTCGACGGTCGACGCCTGACGCCGCACTTGGGGACCTCACCCGACGGTGGAGTACGCTCCTGCCCTTCGGGCGATTAGCTCAGTTGGCTAGAGCACTGCCTTCACACGGCAGGGGTCGCTGGTTCGAGTCCAGTATCGCCCACCGAGAAACATCGACTCCCATGGAGGAATCTGCGCTCGCACGTCGTGCTCAGCGGCGGATCGGCCAGAGGCGTTGCCGCGTGTGGCCCGGTGCCTGTGTGCACCCGGCGCACAGCGTCGAGTCGTTGCATCCAGCCAGTTCGTCGCGCCGCAATCGCTGGATCCGCTCGCCGTTCCAGATCTCGTCGAGCGACTGCACCTTGAGGTCGCCGAGGACCTCCTTGGCGTCGTAGTCGTTGCAGCAGGGCACGACGAGGCCGTTCCACGCGATCACGACACTCTCCCAGAGGAAGCGACAGGGGTTCCGACGTGGAATCGACGCCCGGGCGCGATCTGCAGCAGTGGCCAGTTCGATGACACCGTCGACCTGACTCGCCCACGTGTGGAAGGGCTTGAACTGGACCTCGTCGGCACCCGCCCGCTCCCACAGTCGTCGGAACTCGACCAGATCGGGTTCGGTCTCGTCCATGACGATGATCGACAGGATCGTGCGGGGACGGGCGATGGCCATCGCCCGCCGAGCCGCCAGGAAGCGACGGGCGTTCTCCACCACCTGCTCGTACTCGTGAAGCCCACTCAGGCGAACGCGTTCGTAGACCTCCTTCGTCGCTCCGTCGATCGAGATGACCAACGTGTCGAGCCGCGACTCGAGGATCGATCGGGCGCGGTCGGCGTCGAGCAACGTCGCATTGGTGGAGATCGCCAAGTTGGGGACACCACGCGACTTCGCCCTCTCGATCTGCTCGAACAGGCGTGGATGCAGGAGAGGCTCACCGAACCAGTGGAAATAGCACGGATCGTCGAAGAAGCGGGCTTCGTCGAGGATCCGGTCGAGCACCTCATCCGACATCGATCCGAGGGACCGGTCCATGACATCGGGCTCACCCCGAGGACACATCACGCAGCGGAGGTTGCACAGATTGGTCGACTCGAGGGCGAACACGGACGGACGGTTGCGCACGCGCACGTGACCGTGGTGATAGCCGAACTCCCGCCAGAACTCGTTTCGCAACCGCGACGCCCGGCCGGGTCCGAGCCGTGCTTTTTCGCCCATCGTGGCGACGATAGAGGGGTCGACGCTCGTCCGCCCGGATCCGCCGGCGTCGTCCAGTTCGGGGGTCTTCCTGAAGGGTCAGGACTCCGACGTGCGATAGTCGCCGAACTTCGCGTCACGCTTCGAGAGCGCGGCGGTGAGCCCGCCCTCCGAGTCCTTCTCGGCGATGAACGCCTGGAACGTCTCGGTGCCCATGGTCAGCGCGCACAACTCGGTGCCCTGACGGATGGAGGTCGGGAACCCGGCCACTGCCATCGCCCGGTGCACCGTGCGCTTGTTGATCTGGGCGATGTCGGTCGGGATCATGGCGATGCGCTCGGCCTTCTCCAGCACCCGGGCGTCGAGCTCGCCGGCCGGGAACGAACGGGTGGCGAATCCCGAGCGGGCCGCTTCCTCGCCGCTGATCCAGTCGCCGGTGAGCATGAGTTCCATCCCCAACTTCGGGCCGAGGAGCCACGCGTGCCACTGCATGTCCGGTGTCCCGAACCGCACCGCGGGGTACCCGATACGTGCATCGTCGGCCACGTAGACGAGGTCACACCCCGTGGCCAGTTCGGTACCGCCGGCGAGGCAATAGGAGTGGATCTGGGCGATCACCGGCTTGGCCAGGTCCCAGATCGACATCCACGTCTCGGTGACCTCGCGCGGGTAGCTGCCCAGTCCCTCGGCCGACGAGTACGCAGGAGGCTCGCCGTCGGTGGGGCTGCCGGCCAGGTCGTACCCCGCCGAGAAGCACTTGCCCGCCCCTCGGATGATCGTGACGCGCACCGAGTCGTCACGGTCTGCGGCCCGCAGGGCGTGCATGATCTCGCGTCGCATGGTGGCGCCGAGCGGATTGCGCCGGTCCGGGTCGTTGAGCGTCACGCGTCGCACCATCGGTGCCGGCTCGTCGACGATGATCTTGGCGTAGTTCTTTGCTTCGATGGCCATCGTTCCCCCTCGGTGATGTGTGGGTCGATGGTGTCACGCGGTCCGGCATCGGACCAACGTCGCCACTCACACCGGGTCGAGACAGAGGGTGGTCCGGCCATCAGGGAGGGCGACCGGCGTCCCCGATGGACAGGGCCGCGGCGAGTCGACGACGGCCACGATCCGACCGCTGACCGGTTCGCTGCAGGGCCGGGCGAAGGCCATCCGGCCGATCGAGGATGCCACCACCATCACGCAGTCGCCCACCGTCCACACCGGTCGCGTGGACGACGTGACGGTGGACGCGTCGGTCGAGCCGTCCGACGATCCGCCCGACGCGGCATAGGCGCTGCCGACGATGACCGCCAGCACCCCGATCAGGAACACGACGAGTCCGATCCACGCCCAACCCGTGGCGGGGGTCGGCGGTCGCTCATCGGGCGCTCCGACCCAATCGGTGACGATGCGTGTGCGTGGCGCCGCTGATGCACCGACCACTCGGGGCGGCGGCTCACCACGACGTCGGCGGTCGTACTCGGCCCGACGCTTCTCGTCGCCGAGGACGTTCCATGCTGCGTTCGCCTCGCGGATCGCCCGCGCCGCTCCGGCACGGGCCGACGGGTCGGCGGCCACCCGGTCCGGATGGGTGGATCGGGCGATGGCGACGTAGGCCCGTCGGATCGTCTCCCGGTCGGCGTCGGGGCGCACGCCCAGCACCGCGTAATGGTCGGGGTCGGGGCTCATGACGTCACCGCAGCCGGACGGCGATCTCGTTGGCCAACAGGCGACCCTCCACCGAGAGACGCACGCGGTCGCCATCGACCACGAGCAGATCACCCAACGACTCGAGATCCTCGGCGTCGAGCGTCGAACGGGGCACACCCGCAGTCGTGCGCAATGCCAGTTGCAGCCCCTCGAGGCGTCGACGATCGCCGTCGAGCGTCTCGGCCGCCGCCTCGGTCGATGCTCGGTCGCGCACGGCCGCGATGTAGCGCTCGGGGGTGCGGACGTTCCACCAGCGACGTCCGGCGAGGTGCGAATGGGCCGCGCACCCGAACCCCAGGTAGTCACCCTGGTCCCAGTAGAGGAGGTTGTGGCGACATTCCTGACCGGGTCGGGCCCAGTTGGAGATCTCGTAGTTGCCGTAGCCCGCGGCGCTCAACAGTTCCTCGGCCAGCAGGTAGGCATCGGCCTGCTGGTCGTCGTCGGGATGGCGCGCCGGGTCGTCGGCCAACGGGGTGCCGGCCTCCACGGTCAGCGCGTAGGCGCTCACGTGGTCGGGCCCGAGACCGATGATGCGTTCGAGAGTCGTGCGCCAGTCATCGAGGGACTCGGTCGACGCTCCGTAGATCAGATCGAGATTCAACCTTTCGATCCCACCCGCCCGGGCCGTGGAGACGGCGCGCTTGACGTCGGTCGTCTCGTGGTCCCGGCCCAGGGACACCAGCACATGGGGAACCATCGACTGCACCCCGAAGGACAGGCGATCGACACCGACGGCACGGTAGGCCTCGACATGGCGCGCCGTGACCGACTCGGGATTGCACTCGACGGTCATCTCGACGTCGGCGACCGTGGGGATCACCGCGAGGACGTCGGCCAGTCGATGTGGATCGACCAGTGACGGCGTGCCGCCCCCCACGAACACCGAGGTGGCCTCGACGAGTCGACCCTCGGTCACCGCGCGCTCGATGTCGACGCGCACGGCGTCCAGGTACTGGTCATGGAGATGGTGACGATCGCTCCACGTCGCGAAGGCGCAGTAGTCGCAGCGACGCGAGCAGAACGGGACGTGCACGTAGACCCCGAAGTCCGACGTCACGACAGCCATCCGGCTCGTCGCGCGCACATGAGCGTGGCGGCGGCGATCGCGGCGGTCTCGGCCCGCAGCACGGTGGGGCCGAGACCGACGACGGGCAGCGCGATCTCGTTCTCGGACCATCCGCCCTCCGGGCCGATCAGCACGGTCGTGTGCTCGGGGGTCAGCGGCGCGCCGCCCATCTCGCATCGCACCGCACCGTGGCGGGCGGCGATCCCGGCGAAGGACGTCACGGGAGACACCGTGGGGAACCACGTCCTCCGACTCTGCTGGGCGGCCTCCCGAGCCACCGATCGGAGCCGTTCGGTGTTCCGGGCGAGCGCTTCGGCGTCCCAGCGCACCACCGACCGCTCGGCCACGAAGGGCACGATCTCGTCGATGCCGAGTTCGGTCAACTTCTGCACGACCAGTTCGGGCTTCTGACCCTTCACCAGGGCGAAGGCGACGGTCAGGAGGGGTGCCGGAGGCGGATCACACATGATCGGTCCCTCCACCCCGAGCGCCGGGCCGAAGGAGCACCATCGCCATTCGCCCCGTCCATCGGTGACCGTCAGGACGTCGCCGACCCGGAGTCGGCGGACGCGACCGAGGTGATGATGATCCTCGGCCGACAACGACGGCCGGCCGACGTCCTCGACGAGAACGTGCGGCGCAGTACCTCCGGGCCGCGACGGAAACGAACGATCGGTCAACGAGTGAACGCGCCGCGGAGCCGGGCCAGCAATCCGTGCTCGGGCGGATCGAGGTGCTCGCCGCGCAGTTCAGCGAGGTGCACGAGGAGCGCCCGTTGCTCGTCGTCCAGATCGACCGGCGTCTCCACCACCAGACCCACCACGAGGTCACCGCGCCCGCGCCCGCGCAATCTCGGCACGCCGCGCCCCCGGAACCGGAACTGGTCGCCGGTCGCCGCTCCCGGGGCGATCTCGATCTCCTCGGTCCCGTCCAGCGTGTCGACGGCGAGTCGGGTGCCGATCGCCGCCTGGGTGAAGGCGATGGGGAGGGTCATGTGCACGTCGTCATCGACGCGGGTGAACACCGGATCGGGGGCCACCCGCACGTGGACGTAGAGGTCGCCGGTGGCGCCACCGCGTGGTCCGACGGCCCCGCGACCGGTGAGGCGCAGTGTGGCACCGGTGTCGACGCCGGCGGGAACCTCCACGGTGTAGGAGCGCTCCTCGATGCGCCGACCCTCACCGGCGCACTTGGGGCAGAGATGATCGATGACGGTGCCGATCCCGTTGCAGCGTCCGCACGGGCCGGCCGTCACCATCTGGCCGAGGATCGACTGGCGTACCCGCCGCACCTGACCGGTTCCTCCGCAGTCGCCACAGCGCTGGGGATGCGAGCCCGCCGCCGCCCCGCTCCCCTCGCAGTCCTCGCAGGGCACGGCGGTCCGCACGCTCACGTCGGTCTCGCAGCCGAACACGGCGTCGACGAACGACAGGTCGACGATGGCTTCCACGTCGGCCCCGCGAGGCGGACCGCTCGGACCGCCGCCGAAGGTCGACCCTCCGTTGAAGAACATGTCGAAGATGTCGCCCAACCCGCCGCCGAAGGGCGCGCCTTGGCCAGCCGGCGCGTCGCCGTACATGTCGTAGTGCTGGCGACGTTGCGGATCGGAGAGCACCTCGTAGGCGAGCGCCACCTCCTTGAAGCGGGCCTCGGCCTCGGCGTCACCCGGATTCACATCGGGGTGCAGTTCGCGTGCCCGGCGTCGGTACGCCCGACGGATGTCGTCGGATCCGGCGTCCCTCGGGACGCCCAGGACGTCGTAGTGATCGGCCACGTCAGCCCTCGCTCAGTCGCCGACCGAGGCGATCGGCCACCACGGCGACGGCGGACAGCGCCTGGTCGTAGTGCATGCGAGTCGGTCCCAGGACGCCGATCGTCCCGGCCGCCTCACCGTCGACCATGTAGGGGGCCACCACGAGCGAGCAGTCGGACAACGCCTCGTTGCCCGTCTCGCGCCCGATGGCAACCGAGAGTCCCCGTCGCAGCACGTCCTCCAGCAGACCGACGACCACGAGCTGCTGCTCGAGGATGCGCAGGATCTCGCTCACCGTCCGCACCGCGTCGAAAGCGGCGACCATCTCGG
>VERC01000125.1 GCA_018882825.1 Acidimicrobiia bacterium
GTTCACACCCGATGGCACGCGGGCCTTCGTCACGAACTCCGGGGGCGGGTCGGTGTCGGTGATCGACGTGGCGTCCGGGACGGTCGTCGGTTCTCCCGTCACCGTCGGACCGGCCCCGCTCGGGGTGGCGATCACGCCCGATGGCACCCGGGCGTACGTGGCCAACTACGGCGGTGGGCCGGTGTCGGTGGTCGATGCGATGTCCGGGACCGTGGTCGGTTCCGTCCCGGTCGGGAGTTCCCCTTATGCGGTGGCGATCACGCCCGATGGCACCCGGGTCTACGTCACCCTCTACGACGGTGCGTCGGTGTCGGTGATCGACGTGGCGTCAGGGACCGTGGGTTCTCCCATCTCGGTCGGCAGTGAGCCGTCGGCGGTGGCGATCACGCCCGATGGCACCCGGGCCTACGTCGCCAACTCCGGGGGCGGGTCGGTGTCGGTGATCGATGTGGCGTCGGGGACCGTGGTCGGTTCTCCCATCGCCGTCGGCGGTGCGCCGTCGGCGATGGCGATCACGCCCGATGGCACCCGGGCCTACGTCGCCGACGGCGACGGGTCGTCGGTGTCGGTGATCGATGTGGGGTCGGGAACGGTGGTCGGTTCACCCATCACGGTCGGCAGCGAGCCGTCCGGCGTGGCCTTCACTCCATGTGTGGAGGTGGTGGCCACCGTCGGGGCCGATGGCCGGACCGTGACCGTGACCGGTGCCCGTTTCTCACCGGCGAACGTGCTCGAGGTCTCGATCGCGTCGACGCCCACCGTCCTCGGCTCGGTGACCGTCGCCGCCGACGGTTCGTTCACTGCGTCGTTCGCCGTGCCGTGCTCGGTCCCTGCTGGCGCCCACACCGTCTCGGTGACGGCGGTGTCGGGTCAGTCGGCCGGTTCCCCGGTCACCCTCGGCGACTGCGTGTCCGAACCTGCGTTCACCGGCTGAGCGGGCCGCACCGGAGCGCGGCCTCGCCGGCACCGGTCAGTTCATCTTCGGAGGATGCTCCGGGTAGGTGGCGGCGATGAGGGCGACGAAGGCCTCGTCGTGGATCGCGTCGACCGGTCGGGCCGCGTCGATACCGCGCGCCGTCAGGTCGGCCATGAAGATGTCGACGATGCGGTCGAGGTCGAGCGTGTCGACACCCTCGTCGACCTTGCGCGCCTCCTCGGCGTCGAGGAACACGTCGGCCTTCCACGACACGGTGATGCGGGCCTCGTCGTCGGCGATGTGGCCGATGATCGAGCCCTCTCCGGAGAGGATGTCCCATCCGCCGTCACCGCGGACGAGACGACTGTGGCTGTCGACCCCTTCGGCCATCTTCGAGCCCGGCGCACCCAGCGGGGACACCCCGTGGAAGGTGTTCTCGTTGTCGGCCACGATGCTCACGTTGCGGAAGGGCGGGGATTCCATCATGTGCGGGCCGTCGGCACCGTCGGGCCAGTAGTGGAAGTCGCCGCCGATGCCGTCGTAGAACCACGACACGGCGGTGGCGATCTTCGTGCGCCACGGCTCGAACAGTCCCGAGTTCGCCATGACCTTGAGCAGCCAGATGGGGTGGTCGGCGCGGGTGAAACCCCGGAAGGCGGGCACGTCGAGGTGGGGGATGAACGGGAACGGGGTCGGCCCCATGATGTTCACGTACACGTGCGAGGGCCGCACGATGGCGTCGGTGCCGTAGACGGCTCTGGCCGCTGAGCGGAAGTGGGGGTTGTCGAGGATCAACTCGGCGCCGTCGACGGCGACGGTGCCCTCGCGCACGAAGTCCTGACGGAACCACGGCGGGGAGAACTGCGGCGGGCGCGAACCGAGCGCTGCCATCTCGGCATCGTTGCCGGCGTAGTTGGTGAGCGGCCAGAACGGACCGGCACCACGGATCAGTTCGACGACCGCAGCGGGATCGGCGAAGGCGGGGCTCAGGCGGGTGGCGGTGGTGGCGCTCATGGCAGGTCCTCGCAGGATCGGGTGACGACGCCGATGCTACCCATCCACCTCCCGTCGACCCGTCGGTGACGGGTCGGGTTCAGGGATCGATGCGGAGCGCTTCCATCCGGGCCTCGTGTACGGCCGCTGCGACGTCGATGGTCGTGCATCGACGGTCCTCGACCACGCGATGACCGTCGACCCACACATCGGTGACGTCGGCGCGCGAGGCCGAGTAGACGATCGTCGAATGGGCCTCGAACACCGGGTTGAGGGAGGGCGACGCGGGATCGAGCAGGACGAGATCGGCGCGCTTGCCGACCTCGATCGAACCCACCAGATGGTCGATCCCCAGTGCCCGGGCCCCGTCGATGGTGGCCATGCGGAGCACCGCGGTGGCGGGCAGCACCGTGGGGTCGAGACGCATCCCCTTGTGGACCAGTGCCGCGGTGCGCATGGCGGCGTACATGTCGAGATCGTTCGACGATGACGGCCCGTCGGTCCCGAGACCCACGGTCACGCCGGCGGCGTGCAACTCCGGCACCCGACACACTCCGCTGGCCAACTTCATGTTCGAACCCGGACAGTGCGCCACTGCGGTGCCGGTCTCGGCCAGTCGGGTGATCTCGTCGTCGTCGAGCACCACGGCATGGGCCAGCACGGTGCCGGGTCGCAACATCCCGGCATCGTCGAGCAACTCGATCGGCGTGCGGCCGAACCTCGTGCGCACGTCGTCGACCTCGGCCCGGTTCTCCGAGGCGTGGATGTGGAATCGGGCGCCCAGTTCGGTGGCCAGCGCACCGACCTCGCGCAATTGCGCGGGGTCCATCGTGTAGGTGCCGTGGGCGAACACCCACGGGGTGGGCCCGGCCTCATGGGCGCGTTCGAGTCGTGTGGAGAACGGCGTGGCATCGGGCCCGTCGAAACCGATGAAGATCGGGCCGGTGTGCAGCCGCAGCCCCGAGTGCACCGACTCATCGAGGCTGACCTCGGGCCACCAGTACATGTCGAGCGCACTCGTGCAGCCGGCCCGCAGCAACTCGGCGTGGGCCAGGCGCGAGCCGGTGCGGACATGGTCGGCCGACAGCACACGCGACTCCGCGGGGAGGAGTCGATCGAGGAAGTCCTGCAGCGACCGGTCGTCGGCGTAGCCGCGGAACAGCGTCATGGCCAGGTGGGTGTGGGCGTTGACCAGCCCGGGATGCAGCAGCCCTCCCCCGGCGTCGACGACCGTCGTGGCCGCGATCGACGGGACGGTGTCGGCCGGCGCGATCTCCACGACGGTGGGACCGTCGAGCACCACCGTTGCGCCGGGCAGGACGGTGTCGTGCTCGTCGAGCGTCACCACGGTGGCGTTGCGGATGGCGGTGATGGTCATGGGGTCCCCGGTCGGTCGAGGACGCGAACGTAGCGTCGAGGGACCGGGAGGTGACGATGTCCACGCTCGAGCGCACGCAACTCACACCCAGCGTGCATGCCGCCGTCCAGTCGCGCACGGGCACGGGGTGGTCCAACTCGGGTCTCGTCGCCGCCGGCGGGGGACTGGTCGTCGATTCGCTCTACGACGTCCGCCTCACCCGGCAGTTGGCCTCGCTCTACGCCGAGGTGCACCCGGATGCGCCCCGACGACTGGTCAACACCCATCACAACGGCGATCACTGCTGGGGCAACCAGGTGTTCGCCGGGGCCGAGATCATCGCCCATCGCGGGTGCGCCGATCGGTTCGCCGACTTCACGCCCGAACGGGCCGAGATGATCCGCACCATGGCCGATCCTCCCGAGGCGATGCGATCCATCCACGAGGAGTGGGCCGACTTCGACTTCTCCGATGTGGTGCTCACGCCGCCGACGATGGTGATCGAGACCGACACGACGATCGATCTCGACGGTGTACGCGTGGATCTGTTGTACGTCGGCCCGGCCCACACCGAGGGCGACCTCGTCGTACACGTCCCCGACGAGGGTGTGGTGCTGATGGGCGACGTCCTGTTCAACCGATGCACCCCCATCGGCTGGGAGGGGTCTACCGACAACTGGATCGCCGCCCTGCGACGGGTGGAGGAACTCGCCCCCGAATGGGTGGTACCCGGTCATGGCCCGGTGTGCGGCCTCGACGGCCTCGTGTCGTCGCGTCGATACTTCGAAGCCGTGCGCGATCACGCGCGGGCCTCGTACGCCGCCGGTGAGACGGTGCTGGAGTCGTGCGCCGGGATCGACCTCGGCGAGTGGTCTCGCTGGGACGAACCGTGGCGAGTGGCCGCCAACGTGCACCGCGTCTATCGCGAGTGTGCCGGGGCCGACTGGGACACGTCGTTCGACTCGGGTGCGGTCATGGCCGATGTCGAGGAACTGCGGCGTCGACTCGGAGGGTGACACCCCTCAGCCGGTGTAGGTGGGAGCCGCAGGGGACGGATCCTCGGCCGACGAGGTGAGCGCCACGAGGTCCACGGCGCAGTTCGCGCCCTCGGCGGTGAGCGTGACGATCGTGCTCACCGTGTCGGGTGGGACGACGGCGGTGAGCGAGGTCGGTGCCATCTCCGTGGAGGTGCCGTCGGCGAGTCCTTCGACGACGGACTCGTTCGCACCGGAATCGATGAATCGCAGGCTCCAGTGGAGCGGTCCGCGCGACGAGAAGGAGAACGAGACGGTGGAACCCGGCACGAGAGTCGAGATCGCCTGGGACAGCGAGGAGCCGGTATCGAGACGTGCCAGTTGGGTGCCGGCCCCCGCCGGAGGCGTGAGAGCGGCGGTGGCGTACGACTCGACGATCACGCCGTTGGTGCGCACGACGAGATGGATCGTGGAACCTCTCTGGATGGAGTAATCGGCGAGGGTCCGTCCGTCCTGGAGCTGTCGGCCGGCGAAGATCAGACGCTGTTGGTCGGTCGGTATCCCTCGTGCATCCTGGATCTTGGCCTTCACGTTCTCGATCGAGTCGCTCGCCTCGACGTCGAGGGTGAAGGTGTCCCCGCCGAGGCTCTTGATGTAGATGTCCATGGCGCGGCCTCAGACCGTCGAGCCGGCGGCGGTCCACCCAGGAATCGTGGTGCCGGCAGGTCCGTCCTCGAAGCTGCCGTTGACGATGTGGTCGACCTCGGCGGCTGCGTCGGCGGCGGCTCGTCGGCCGCGGGCCACGGGCACGGCGACGCTGAGAGCGGCGCCGACGGAGGCGAGGGCGGCACGGGAGAGGAACCCCCGTCTGGTCAACCTGCGGTCACGCACCTTCGACTCCGTTCTCGTCGGTGGTCCGGTTGGCGGCCAGCGGTGGCGGGGCGGCCCGGTCCATGGACACAGCAGCCTACGGTTTGGGCCCGTGCGGTCACGGTCATAGCATCGGTGGGCCAGCGCCCGTCCGAGGCGCCCCGAAGGGGGACCCGTGTCCGATCCGATCCCGATGGTCGAGTACCTCGTGCTGGGCGACGACCCGCACCTCGTGGCCAACGAGTGCACCTCGTGCGGCGCACGGTTCTTCGACCGGCGGAACGCCTGTGCTTCGTGCGGTGGCGCGTCGTTCACGGCCGTCGACATCCCCACCGCCGGTGAGGTCCGGGCCTTCACCATCGTCAGCCCGTTCATGCCCGGCACCGAGGCCTACGTTCCTGCCGTCGTGGACTGCGGTGGCACCAGCGTGCGCGGCCAGATCGTGAACACCCCCGCCGATCCCGAGCATGTGAAGCTCGGCATGAAGGTCCGTCTCACCACCTATTCCATCGGCGCCGATGCCACCGGCACCGAGGCCATCACCTACGGCTTCGAGCCGGTCTGAGAGGAACGACAACCATGGCGAACGACGACATCTGGATTCTCGGTATCAACATGACCAAGTTCGGGAAGCACCCGGACAAGGACGTGGTCGACCTGGCCTCGGAAGCGGCGCTGGCGGCGTTGGCCGACGGTGGCGTGACCATCCACGACATGGGCGTGCTGGCCGCCGGCAACCTCATGGGCGCGGCGGCCGGACTCGGTCAGCAACTGCAGAAGCAGATCGGCCAGACCGGCATCCCCGTCTACAACGTGGCCAATGCCTGTGCCACCGGTGCCACCGCGCTTCGCACGGTGATCATGGCCGTGAAGTCGGGCGAATGCGACATGGGTCTCGCCGTCGGCGTCGAGAAGCTCTCCGGTGCCGGCATGCTCGGCGCCGGTTTCGGTGCGGCCAAGTCCGAGGAGTGGACGCGCGCCGGTCGGTACGGCACCGTCTCCGGCTTCGAGGGCAAGTTGGGCACCGACATGATGCCGGGCGTGTTCGCCCAGGTGGGCATGGAGTACCTGCACGCTCATCCCTACGACGGTGCGGAGTTCGAACTGTTCGCCCGCATCTCGCAGAAGAACCACTTCAACTCGACGATGAACCCGCTGGCCGCCATCACCAAGGACATGACGGTCGAGCAGATCATGAACGAGCCGATGATCGCCTACCCGAACACCCGGGCCATGTGCTCGGCCAACTCGGACGGCGCGGCGGCGGCCGTCGTGGTGTCGGGCGCCAAGTTGCGCACCCTGTCGACCGAGCAGCAGCGGCGGGCGGTCAAGGTGTCGGCCTCGGTGCTGACCAGCGATCCCTATCAGGAGGCGTGCCAGATCCTCCCCGACGTCAACACCCTCACCCGTCGGGCCGCCATCCAGGCCTACGAGGCGGCGGGCATCGGTCCGGCCGATCTCGATCTCGTGGAGCTGCACGACTGCTTCGCCACCGCGGAGTTGGTGCACTACGACAACCTCATGCTGTGTCCCGAGGGTGACGCCGTGGCCTGGTTCGAGGCGGGCAACGCCCACCGCGACGGCTCGACCCCGGTGAACGTGTCGGGCGGTCTGGAGTCGAAGGGTCATCCCATCGCCGCCACCGGCATCGCCAACATCTGGGAGATCTGTCATCACCTCCGCGGTGAGGCCGGTGCCCGTCAGATCCCCGATGCCAAGGTCGGTCTCGCCCACGTCATCGGACTGGGTTCGGCCTGCGGCGTGCACATCCTGGAGCGATCGGGTCTCTGACCCGATCGGCATCCCCCCGTGCCCGCTCGTCTCCCTGCTCCCGAACGTCGGCAGCAACTGCTGGCCACCGCGCAAGCGATGTTCGCGCGCCTCGGCTACCGCGATGCGTCGATGAACGACATCGCCGAGGCCGCGGGTGTCACCAAGCCGGTGCTCTACCAGCACTTCGGCTCCAAGCGCGAGCTGTTCGGCGAGGTGCTGGTGCAACTCTCGGC
>VERC01000126.1 GCA_018882825.1 Acidimicrobiia bacterium
GTTCGGAGCTCTACCAGGCCTACGACCACCGCACCGAGCGTCCCACCCGTCGCGGCCGGATCGACGATTCGGGCGGCGAGGCCGAGGGCGGACGGAAGGCCTACTACCACCTCACCGCGCTGGCGGAGAACGCCACCGGCTATCGGAACCTGATCCAGTTGTCGAGCCGTGCCTTCCTCGAGGGCTACTACATGAAGCCCAAGATCGACTGGGAGTTGCTCGAGGAGCACCACGAGGGACTCATCGTCACCAGCGGGTGTCTCGGTGGGCAGGTGCTGCAGGCGTTGTTGCAGGGCGACGAGGCCGGCGCGTTGTCCAAGGCCGCCCGGCTGCAGGACATCTTCGGACGCGACAACTTCTTCATCGAGCTGCAGGACCACGGGATCCCCGAGCAGAAGTCCACCAACCCGCAGTTGCTGGAGATCGCCCGTCGTCTGCAGGCACCCCTGGTGGCGACGAACGACAGTCACTACGTGCACCGCCACGATGCCGTTTCGCACGACGCGTTGTTGTGCGTGCAGACCGGTTCGCTGATGAGCGATCCCGACCGGTTCAAGTTCCACGGCGACGAGCACTACCTGAAGAGCGCGGCGGAGATGCGGTGGTTGTTCCACGAATTGCCCGAGGCCTGTGACAACACGTTGTGGATCGCCGAACGGTGCGACGTCGAGATCGAGTTCGGCAAGCCCCAACTGCCGAACTTCCCGCTGCCCGAGGGCTTCACCGACGACGCCGGCTACCTGCGCCACCTGGCGCTGGAGGGCGCCCGTGAGCGGTGGGGTGACCCCGTGCCCGATCACGTGGTGGAGCGGCTGGTCTACGAGTTGCAGGTCATCGCCGACATGGGGTTCTCGTCGTACTTCCTCATCGTGTGGGACCTCATCAAGCACGCCCGGGACAACGGGATCCGCGTGGGGCCCGGTCGCGGTTCGGCCGCCGGATGCGCGGTCGCCTACACGTTGAGGATCACCGATCTCGACCCGATCGAGTACGACCTGCTGTTCGAGCGGTTCCTCAATCCGAGTCGCATCTCGATGCCCGACATCGACATGGACTTCGACTCGCGTTATCGGGACGAGATGATCCGCTACGCCGCCGAGAAGTACGGGCGGGATCACGTGGCGCAGATCGTTACCTTCTCCACGATCAAGGCCCGGGCCGCGGTGCGGGATGCCGCTCGTGTGCTCGGGTATCCCTATGCGGTGGGGGACAAGGTGGCCAAGGCCATGCCCCCGCTGGTCATGGGGCGCGACACCCCTCTCCACGCCTGCCTCGACGAACACCCCAAGTACGCCGACGGCTACAAGATGGCCGCCGAGTTGCGGGAGATGTACGCCACCGACGACGACGCCCGACAGGTCATCGACGTGGCCCGTGGCCTCGAGGGGCTCCGGCGCCAGGACGGCATCCACGCCGCCGCCGTCGTGATCACCAAGGAACCCCTCACCGAGTACCTGCCCATCCAGCGCAAGCCCGAGTCCGGCAGCGATCCGGAGTCGGCCCCGGTCGTCACCCAGTACGAGATGCACGGTGTCGAGGAACTGGGTCTGCTCAAGATGGACTTCCTCGGTCTGCGCAACCTCGACGTCATCACCGACACCGTCGAGATGCTCCGGGTCAAGGGCATCGACCTCGACATCGATGCCATCCCCCTCGACGACGACCTCACACTGCAGATGCTGCGCGACGGGAATTCGATCGGCGTTTTCCAGTTGGAGGGCGGACCGATGCGGTCGCTCATGCGATCGCTGGCGCCGACCTCGTTCGAGGACGTGGCCGCCCTCGTGGCGCTGTACCGGCCCGGTCCGATGGCCGCCAACATGCACAACGACTACGCCGACCGCAAGAACGGTCGGAAGTCGATCGACTACCTGCACGACGACCTCGCCGAACTGCTCGGCGACACCTACGGCCTGATGATCTACCAGGAGTCGGTCATGCGGGTGGCGCAGAAGTTCGCCGGGTACTCGTTGGCCGACGCCGACAACCTGCGCAAGGCCTGTGGCAAGAAGGTTCGCGAACTCATCGTGGCCGAGCGTGAGAAGTTCGTGGCCGGCTGCGATGCCGAGGGCTATGGCCGACAGATCGGCTCCGCGCTGTTCGACGTGATCGAGCCGTTCGCCGACTACGCGTTCAACAAGAGTCACAGCTACGGCTACGGCTACATCGCCTATCAGACCGCCTATCTCAAGGCGCACCATCCGGTGGAGTACCTCGCCGCGCTGCTGACCAGCGTGAAGGGCACGCTGGAGAAGGCTGCGGTCTACCTCAACGAGTGCCGACAGATGGGCATCGAGGTGTTGGTCCCCGACGTGAACGTCTCGGTGTCGGACTTCATCGGTGTCGATCGGGCCGATGGCGGCAGCGCCATCTCGTTCGGGCTCTCGGCGGTGCGCAACGTGGGGGAGGGTCTCGTCTCGTTGATCATCGCCGAGCGCGACGAGAACGGTCGCTACGCGGACTTCTTCGACTTCTGCGACCGGGTCGATGTCACCGTGCTCAACAAGCGCACCATCGAGTCGCTCATCAAGGCCGGTGGTTTCGACTCGATGGGGCATTCCCGCAAGGGACTGCTGGGCTGCTTCGATCTCATCATCGACGACACCGTGGCCCGTCGCCGGAAGGAGTCGGAGGGCCAGTTCGACCTGTTCTCGATGTCGGACGACGTCGAGACGTCCTCGAGCACCCGCGTCGACATCCCGTCCGAGGAGTTCGACAAACGCCAGATGCTGGCCTTCGAGAAGGAGATGCTCGGGCTCTACGTCTCCGACCACCCGCTCATGGGGGCCGAGGCGTCACTGCGGCGTCGGACCGAGTGCACCATCGGCGAACTGGAGTCGGCCGACGACGGTTCGATCCGGACCATCGGTGGGCTGGTGACGAACCTGCAACGCAAGTGGACGCGCAAGGGCGATCTGATGGCGGTGTTCACGCTGGAGGATCTCCAGGGCAACATCGAGGTGATGGTCTTCCCCAAGACCATGCAGAACTACGGCCACCTGCTGGCCGACGATGCCGTGGTCGTGGTGCGCGGACGCGTCGACCGTCGCGACGACGACCCCAAGATCATGGCCACCGAGCTCGAGCGATTCGAGCCCGTCATCGACGGCGCCCCGCCCGTCCACATCAACCTGCGGCCCGCTGCGCTCTCCGACGAACTCCTCGCCGCCCTCAAGGCCCTGCTGGTCGAGCATCCGGGGGAGTCGCAGGTGTTCCTCCACCTGGGCGAGCGACAGGTGCTGCGGCTGCCCGGGAACTTCCTGGTGGAGGCGTCCGGGGGTCTCCTGGCCGAGTTGCGGGAGCTCCTCGGGCCGGACGCCATCGCCGCCTGAGGGGGCCCGAGCGGGCCCCGGATCCCTAGGGGGACCGCCGAATTGCGTCGGGACCGTGGAACGGGTGGACTTGTGGTCCGCTTTCTGTCGTTCCCGAGGGGCTCCAGGTATGGCCATCAACGTCGTCACCAAGGACTGCACGCAGTTGTCGGATGCGGAACTGGCCGAGATGGCCGACATCTGCGCCGACGGACCGGCCCGGTTCGAGGTCGGCCTCCTGTCGAAGCAGGCCGAGGCCTGGGTGCTCGTGTCGCTCGCCCGCGAGGGCAACGGTCTGAAGGGGTTCTCCTTCTGCACACTGGAGCGCATCGGCGGCACGCCGAGCGTGCTCATCGGTCTGGCGTCGATCAAGCGCACCTCGAAGCGATCGTCGGTGCTGCGGGCCATCCTCGCCGATCAGTTCAAGCGGGCGGTCATGGCCTTCCCGGACGAGGACGTGCTCATCGGCACCCGATTCGCCACGGCCTCGGGATTCGAGGCCTTCCGCACGCTCGACGACATCATCCCCCGGCCCGACCACAAGGTGACCGGTGAGGAGCGAGCGTGGGGTCGGCGACTGGCCAAGCGCTTCGGCATCGAGACCTCGGCCTACGACGACAAGACCTTCGTCGCCACCGGCGACGGTTCGTTCCCGCTGGCCCTCGACTACGAGTCGCTCGAGGTGGACAAGATCGACCCCGAGGTCGTGAAACTGTTCAAGGGTGTCGGGGCCAAGCGCGGCGATTCGCTGGTCGCCTTCGGCTGGGCCATGGCCGAGGATCTCGCCAAGATCAAGTGACCGGTCGGTCGGCGTGATGGAGTTCGCCGACGTCGTCACCACCAGACACATGGTGCGGTCGTTCGAGCGACGACCGGTGCCGGCCGCGGTCCTCGACCGTGTGCTGGACCTTGCCCGGCGCGTGCCTGCGGCCGGGAACACGCAGGGACTCGATCTGGTCGTGCTGGAGGGTGCCGAGACGGCTCGGTACTGGGACGTCACGCTCGACGACGCGGCGCGCCGTGGGTTCCCGTGGCCCCGACTGCTCGACGCGCCCGTGCTGATCATCCCCGTCGGTGATCCCGATGCCTACGTGGCGCGCTACGCCGAGCCCGACAAGGAGCGTTCGGGGCTCGGACACGGTGCCGAGGCGTGGACGGTTCCCTACTGGTACGTCGACACGGCGTTCGCGGCGATGCTCACGTTGTTGGCGGCGGTGGACAGCGGTCTGGGCGCGTTGTTCTTCGGACAGTTCGGGCACGAGGACGCCGTCAAGCGGGCACTGGGGATCCCCGCCGGACGGTGTCCGGTGGGCACCATCGCCCTCGGATACGCAACGGCCGACCAACGGATCTCGGCGTCGGCGCGGCGACCACGACGATCGTTCGATGAGGTGGTGCACCGCGGGGGATGGTGAGGCGGTCGACGGCGGTCGATGCGTCGCGACTGGTCAGTCCAGTGCGTCGAGACGCTGTCGCAACTCCTCGGCGGTGACGGCGGGCAGGGCGCAGACCATGTCGCGACACACATGGGCCCGACCCTCGTCTCCCTGCTCGGTGCGTCCCTCCCACAGCGGACCGGTGATGGGCGCACCCCAGGACGTGACGGCGCGGGGCAGGTACCGGCGCCGGACCTCCGCCACCAGATCCGGTCGGTCGCCGGTCACGACGATCTCGGCGCTCCCCAGGAGATCGAGTTCGGCAGCCAGCAGGAGATGTCCGAAGCCGAGGGGGATGCGCACGGCGGCATCGAGCGTGTGGTCGACGATGTCGCGAGCGGCGGCGCGATGGCGTTCGTCGCCGGTGAGCGCGGCCAGACGGAGCAGGGCCACGGCGGCGAGGCTGTTGGCACAGGCCGTGGCGTTGTCCATGAACTCCTTGGGTCGGGTGATGAGCTGCTCGGCGTCGATGCCGCTGGTGAACACCCCCGGTCCGTCGGGATCGGCGAACAGGTCGAGCAGCGTGTCGGCGGTGGCGATGGCCTCGTCGATCCACTGTGGTTCCCCGGTGGCCTCGTGGAGTCTCACGAAGGCATCGACCAGCGCGGCGTGGTCGGCACTGAACGCCGGGATGTGGGCCCGGCCCTGCCAGGTGCGCATCCATCGGCCGTCCACGCGCAACTCGTCGAGCAGGAACCGCCCGGCGTCGGCGGCGGCCTCGATCCATGTCGGCTCGTCGAGTACGGCGCCCGCCTCGGCCAGCGTCGAGATCATGAGCGCGTTCCACTCGGTCAGCACCTTGTCGTCGAGGCCGGGCCGCACCCGTCGCTCGCGAGCGGCGAACAGGGCGGCGCGGCCGCGTTCCACCGCCGGGGGACGGATGAGGTCGCCGCGCACGGGCCGTTCGAGGATCGTCACGCCCTCCCAGTTGCCGGCGGCGGTGATGCCGAACCAGTCGATCACCGCGTCGGCATCGGCCCCGCACACGTCGACGATCTCCTCGAGGGTCCACACGTAGAAGCGGCCCTCGACCCCCTCCGAGTCGGCGTCCTCGGCCGAATGGAATCCGCCGGCCGGATCGCGCAGGTCTCGCAGCACGTACTCGATCGTCTCCCGCACCACCTGGGCGTAGTGGGCCTCACCCGTGAGCTGCCACGCATGGAGGTAGACGCGGGCCAGCAGCGCCTGGTCGTAGAGCATCTTCTCGAAGTGGGGTACCAACCACCGTCGGTCGGTCGCGTAACGGGCGAAACCTCCGCCGAGGTGATCGAAGATGCCACCGGCGGCCATGGCGTCGAGACACAGGAGCGCGGCGGCCCGGGAGTCGGGCGCGCCGGTGCGCAGATGGTGGCGCAGCAGCGTGTCGATGGCGAAGGTCTGGGGGAACTTCGGCGCGCCGCCGAAGCCGCCGTCGAGGCCGTCGACGCGGTCCAGCAGGGCGAGGGCCGCCTCGTCGAGTCGTCGCGCTCGCCGGTCACCGGTGGGATCGGGGAGTGTGGCCCCGGTGGCGATGGCCTCGGTGATGGCACCGGCCTGCTGTTCGAGGTCGGTCCGCCGCGTGACCCACAGTTCTCCGATGCGCTCGCACAGTTCGCCGAAGCCGAGATGGTTGCCGCGGGTGACGGGAGGGAAGTAGGTACCGGCGAAGAAGGGACGTCCATCGGGGAGGCAGAACACCGTCATGGGCCATCCGCCGTGACCCTGCATGGCCTGCACCGCGTCCATGTAGATGGCATCGACGTCGGGGCGTTCCTCCCGGTCGACCTTCACGGCGACGAACAGACGGTTGACGACGGCGGCCGTGTCCGGGTCCTCGAACGATTCGTGGGCCATCACGTGACACCAGTGACAGGCCGAGTAGCCGATCGACACCAGCACCGGCACGTCGCGTCGCCGAGCCTCGGCGAACGCCTCGGTGCACCACGGCCACCAGTCCACCGGATTGTCGACGTGCTGTCGCAGGTACGGACTGGTCTCGTCGGCGAGTCGATGGGCCACGGGCCGAGGGTACCGGCGTGGCACGGACCTAGGGTGAGACGATGACCGGGGTTCCACGCATCGACTTCAACGACGGCCATTCGATCCCGCAGTTGGGATTCGGCGTGTTCCGCATCCCTCCCGAGGACGCCGAGCGTCTCGTGGCCGAAGCGATCGAGGTGGGGTATCGGCACATCGACACCGCCTGGGGTTACTTCAACGAGGAGGGCGTGGGCGCCGCGGTGCGCAACTGCGGTCTGACCCGTGACGAACTGTTCGTGACCACCAAGGTGTGGAACTCCTCGCAGGGT
>VERC01000127.1 GCA_018882825.1 Acidimicrobiia bacterium
CCCACTGACTGGGGTAAGTTCACCTGCTACGTGTACGAGTCGGTGCTCGACGGTGAGCAGCACGTGGCCATGGTCAAGGGCGCGGTGCAGGGTGAGGACAACGTGCTGGTGCGCGTGCACTCGGAGTGCCTCACCGGAGACGTGTTCGGCTCCCTGCGCTGCGACTGCGGCATCCAGTTGGATCAGGCGATGAAGAGGATCTCCGACGAAGGGTTGGGTGTCGTCGTCTACCTGCGCGGTCACGAGGGTCGCGGCATCGGGATCGGCCACAAGATCCGCGCCTATTCACTGCAGGACAAGGGCCACGACACCGTCGACGCCAACCTGGCCCTCGGTCTCCCCGTGGACAGTCGCGAGTACGGCATCGGCGCGCAGATCCTCGTCGATCTCGGCATCACCACCATGCGCTACATGACCAACAACCCGTCGAAGTACGGCGGGCTGGAGGGGTTCGGTCTCGACATCGTGGAACGGGTGCCGCTGGAGTCGGTGCCCAACCCCGAGAACATCGCCTACCTGCGCACCAAGCGCGAGCGCATGGGCCACATGCTCGAGGGGCTCGACTGATGTCGTCGAACTTCCGGGCCGGGAACGCGGTCGACCCCGTGATCGACGGCCGCGGCGTGCGCGTCGGGTTGGTGTGCGGTCGGTTCAACGACCACATCACCGATCGTCTGCTCGTCGGCGCGGCCGCCGCCCTCACCGAGCATGGTGTGAGTCCCACCGATGTCGTGCAGGTCTGGGTCCCGGGGGCCTACGAGGCGCCGATGGCGGCCAAGACCATGATCGACGCCGGACTCGTCGATGTCGTGGTCTGTCTCGGTGCGGTGATCCGCGGCGAGACGTCGCACTACGACTTCGTGGCCGGTGAGTGCGCCCGCGGGATCATGGACGTGCAACTGGCCACCGGTGTGCCCGTCATCTTCGGCGTGTTGACCACCGAGAACCTCGACCAGGCGCTGGCCCGTTCGTCCGACGATGACAACAAGGGGGCCGAGTGCGTGCGCACCGGTCTCGAGATGGTGGGGCTGGTGCGGTCGTTGCGCGCCCTCTGAGGGCGCCACCGGTCACGACGACCGGAAGGGTCAACCGATGGCGGTGCCGAACAGTGCGCCGATGATCATGGTGATCGTCATGGCGGCGACTCCGCCGCCCACCACCCGCAGCACCGGACGCAGGGGTCGGGCGCCGCCCAGTCGCGCTCCGGACCACCCGAGCAGCAGCAGGGCCAGCACGGCCACCACCAGTGTCACGCCGATGCGGGTGGCGCTGGACCCCGAGTCGGGTACCGCCGCCACCGCCACCAGCGGCAACAGGGCGCCGGCGGCGAAGGCGCCCATCGAGGCGAAGACCGCCTGCCACGGCCGGGCCATCGTCGCCTCGGTGATGCCGAGTTCCTCGATGAGGTGGATGCGCAGCGCATCGCGCTCGGTGAGGGCGGCGGCCACCTTGGAGGCCAGGTCGTGATCGAGGCCCTTCTCCATGTAGATGGCGGTGAGTTCGGCCAGTTCGCGATCGGGGACGTTCTCCAGCTCCCATCGCTCCTTGGCGATGTCGGCCTCCTCGGTGTCGCGCTGCGAGGACACCGACACGTACTCGCCCAGACCCATCGACAGCGCACCGGCGCTCAGACCGGCGATGCCGGCGGTGAGGACGGCGGCGCGGCCGGTGTCGGCCGCGGCCACGCCCAGCACCAGGGCGGCCACCGAGATGATCCCGTCGTTCGCTCCCAGCACTGCGGCTCGCAGCCAACCGGTCCGGTGACTGAGGTGTCGTTCCCTATGCCGCGCCATGGTCCGAGCCTACGGCTCCGGCGTCGTCGCCCGGTCGGGCGCGGTGAATGTGTTCCGATCGTGGCAGGGTCGGGCGGTAGGTTGGCCCGATGCTGAGAGTCGTGCTGCCGAAGGGATCGCTGGAGAAGGCGACGTTCGAACTGTTCGAGTCCGCCGATCTGCGGATCCAGCGCGATTCGGCCGTGCAGTACCGCGCCTCCATCGACGATCCCCGTGTCGTCGACGTGCGCATCCTGCGTCCGCAGGAGATCCCCGTGTACGTGGCCGAAGGGCTCTTCGATCTCGGCATCACCGGACGCGACTGGATCGCCGAGACCGGAGCCGAGGTCGAGTCGTTGGGTGAACTGCGCTACTCGAAGGTCACCAGCAATCCGGTGCGGATCATCGTGGCCGTTCCCGCCGATTCGCCCTACGAGTCGGTGCGTGACCTGCCCCAGGGAGTGCGCGTCTCCAGCGAGTATCCCGAGCTGACGCGACGATTCTTCGCCGAGCGGGGCATCGAGGCCGACATCAAGTTGTCGTACGGGGCCACCGAGGCCAAGGTGCCCGACATCGTCGACTGCATCGTCGACATCACCGAGACCGGGAGCGCGTTGCGGGCCGCCGGCCTGAAGATCATCGACACCATCCTCGTGTCGTACACGGAGATGATCGCCAATCCGGCCGCCGCCGCCGACCCGACCAAGGCGCACGCCATGCGTCAGCTGCGCACGCTGCTCGAGGGTGTGCTCGACGCCCGGGGCAAGGTGTTGGTGAAGTTGAACGTCCCGGCCGACCGACTCGATGCCGTGATCGGTCTGTTGCCGTCGATGAAGTCCCCGACGGTGAACGAACTGCATGGTGGCGCGGGCTACGCGGTCGAGTCCGTGGTGGAGAAGCGCACCATCAACGTGCTGATCCCGGCTCTGTCGGATGCCGGGGCCACCGACATCCTCGAACTGTCGATCGCCAAGATCGTGCCGTGAGCACGACCCCCGAGTTCGATCCCTGGGTGCCCCTCGGTGACGGTGCGGGCACGGTCGTGGCCTTCGACGAACACCGCGGACTGGGTACGGTACGACGCGATGACGGGGTCGAGTATCCCTTCCACTGCGTCGCCATCGCCGACGGCACGCGCTCCATCGCCGTGGGTACCAGAGTGTCGTGGCGGGTGACCCCCGGCAGACTGGGCCGATGGGAAGCGATGGGGATCACGACGGTCCGGTGAGCGCGCCCCGTCGGCGACGTCCATGACCGGCGTCGCCGCGGTCCGGTGCGAGGGCCTGTCGATGTCCTATGACGGGTCGCGCGGGATCGTCGACGTCGACCTCGACATTCCCACCGGTGAGGTCTTCGGGTTCCTCGGTCCCAACGGCGCCGGCAAGACCACGACCATCCGCGTCCTGCTCGATCTGCTGCGGCCGACATCGGGTCGGGTCTCGGTGCTCGGCCTGGATTCCGTGCGTGAGTCCATCGCCATCCGCACCCGCACCGGCTATCTGCCGGGAGACCTGTCGTTGCCCTCGGGTCTCACCGGTACCGAGGTGCTCGACTGGCTGTCGTCGCTGCGTCCGACGACTCCGCCGGTGCGTCGTTCCGAACTCGTCGACCGTTTCGAGGTTCAGGTCGACCGGCCGATGAAGCATCTGTCGAAGGGCAACCGTCAGAAGATCGGTCTGGTGCAGGCCTTCCAGCACGCACCCGAGATGGTGATCCTCGACGAACCGACCGGTGGGCTCGACCCGTTGGTGCAGGACGAATTCCACCGCTTCGTGCGCGAGTACGTGGCCGACGGGGGCACGGTGTTCCTGTCCAGTCATTCCCTCGACGAGGTGCAGCACACCGCCGATCGTGTCGGCATCATCCGCGACGGGCGGGTGGTGACGGTCGAGACGGTCGACGCTCTGCGCGGACGGGGACTGCGCCGCGTCTCGGTCACCGTGCGTTCCGGCACCGGGGAGTCGGCCGAGACCCGGCTGCAGGTCACCGACGGGGTGGCCGACGTCCACCGCCGGGGTGACCTGTTGGAGTTCTCGATCACGGGGGAGTACGCGCCGGTGCTCGCCGTGCTGGGCACGCTGCCGGTGGTCGACCTCCTCAGCCGGGCGGCCGACCTCGACGAGGTGTTCCTCGAGTTGTACCGGGGCGACGACGGGTCGGCACGTTGATGTCGCGCTTCCCGGTGTTCGCCCAAGGGGTGCGTGACCGCCGTCGGTCGCTGACGTGGTGGTCGCTCGGTGTGGCCGTGTACATCGCCATCATCGCCTCGGTGTGGCCGTCGATGGCCGGCACCGACATGTCCGGCCTGCTCGATCAGCTCCCGCAGGCCTTCCTCGACCTCATGGGTGCCTCCGACTACTCGATGTCGACGGGGGCCGGCTACGTGTCGGGGGAGTTGTTCGGGTTCATGATCCCGATCTTCGTGCTCGTGCTCACCATCGGGACGGGCGGCGCCGCCATCGGCGGTGCCGAGGGCAGCGGCATCCTCGACCTCGTGCTGTCGCACCCGATCACTCGCCGCCGGGTGCTGGTGCAGAGCGCGGCGCTCGTCGCCGCCGAGTCGATCGTGTTCGGCGCCGTGATCGTCGCGGCCCTGTCGATCGCCAGTCCATTGGCCGATCTGCAGGTGTCGTTCGTGCACTCGGTCGGTGCCGTGACCGGCATCGTGCTGCTCGGCATCGTGTTCGGGTGGACTGCCCTGGCCATCGGGGCGATGAGCGGTTCGCGCGGTCTGGCCCTCGGCCTGAGTGGCGCCGTCGCGGCCTCGACCTACCTCCTCGGGAACCTGTCCGGTCTCGTCGACTTCCTGCGATGGGGCAAGTGGGCGTCGCCGTTCTGGTACGCCACGAACGGCTCGCCGCTGGAACACGGGTACGTGTGGTGGCACGCGCTCCCGCTGCTCGCCGTCGGCGTCGTGGTGCTGTTCGTCGGCGCCTCGGTGTTCGACCGTCGGAACCTGGCCACCTGAGGGACCCGCCGGGGTCAGTCCGACTGCGTACGCCGCACGTAGACGGTCTGCAGGACGGTCAGGGCATCGCGCAGCTCGGCGCCCGTCTGGGGGAGGCGGTCCTGGGTGGCATCGAGCATGGCGGTCATGGCGTCGATGGCCAGTCGGGCCTCGTCGAGACGGGGCTCGGGTTGATCGAGGTGGACGGCGGCCAGTTCGTAGAGCCCCATCAGGTGGTTGGCCACGAACACCTCGGCCGGTTGCGACAGGATCTGGCGCTGCACCTCGGCCATCCGGGCCACCATCTCCTCGGCCCGGGCCCGATCCTCGGCGGAGAGATCGGCGAACTCGGGCCCACCCAGCATCTCCGAGGCGCTGCCCGCGCCGGCCGGCTCGGCCCCCACGGGGCGTTCCCCATCCGGTGTCCACAGGCTCATGTCGGCTCCTCCTCATCGGCCCCACCGCCCCGATGGACGGTGAGTTTCGGCGCCACGGCGCGATCCGGTAGCGTACGCAGTCCACAACAGAGGAAGCGGGGCCGCGGCCCCCACCCGACCACACGGTCCGCCGGATGCGATCGGGTTCGAGATCTCATCGCCCCGTCGGGCGTCGTTCCGGTGATCCGGGACGATCCCGTTCGGGATCAGCGGCGGGTGTCGGCTTCCACCGGCGCTCGCCGTTCGTCTTCCCAGGACGATGGTGGCCCCGGATGCACCGATCCACCGTCCCGGGAGGAACGAACTGAATGACTGACGCCACCGAGGCCCTCGCGAGGAGTGTGCGGCCATAGTCACGGCCGCCAACTCCGAGCCCCGGATCAACGACCGCATCCGCGCCCGCGAGGTGCGACTCGTCGGTCCGGACGGCGCCCAGATCGGGATCACCCCGTTGCCCGAGGCCCTGCGCATGGCCGCAGAACTCGAGCTCGACCTCGTGGAGGTGGCCGACAAGGCCGATCCTCCCGTCTGCCGGATCATGGATTACGGCAAGTACAAGTACGAGGCCGCGCAGAAGGCGAAGGAATCCCGTCGCAAGAGCACGAACGTCGTGGTCAAGGAGATGAAGTACCGGCCCAAGATCGGCGCCGGCGACTTCGACACCAAGACCAAGAAGGTCGAGCACTTCCTGGCCGAGGGTCACAAGGTCAAGATCACGATCATGTTCCGCGGCCGCGAGATGCAGCACCCGGAACTCGGTCGTCGGATCCTCGACCACGTGGCCGAGGCGGTGGCCGACATCGCCAAGGTCGAGGTGTACCCGAAGCTCGACGGTCGCAACATGACCATGGTCCTGGGTCCCGACAAGAAGGCCCAGGCTGCGGCCGAGAAGCGGCGTCAGTCGGACGGCGAGACTCCGGCCACCGAGGCCGAGTCCGCTGCCGAGGAGACCGTCACCCCGGTCGCCGAGGCCTGAGACCGCCCACATCATCGACCCGCTCCGAGCGGGCTGGAGGAGACAGAAATGCCGAAGATGAAGACCCACAGCGGCGCCAAGAAGCGCTTCAAGATCACCGGCACCGGCAAGATCACCCGCCGGAGCGCCAACCTCAATCACATCCTCGAGAAGAAGTCGCCCAAGCGGAAGCGTCGACTCGAAGGTGACTTCGTCCTGGCCAAGGGCGACGCCGCCCGCGTCCGTCGTCAACTCGGCATCTGAGCCGGACACCCGAACGAGAAGGAGACTCCCATGGCCCGCGTGAAGCGCGCAGTCGCCAGCAAGAAGCATCGCAAGACGACCCTCGAACGGGCGAAGGGTTACTACGGCAACAAGAGCCGTTCGTACCGCGCCGCCAACGAGCAGGTCATGCATTCGCTCCAGTACGCGTTCCGCGATCGTCGGGCGCGCAAGGGCGACTTCCGTCAGTTGTGGATCCAGCGCATCAACGCCGCGTGCCGTCTCAACGGCACCACCTACAGCCGGTTCATCGCCGGACTGAAGGCGGCGGGCATCGAGGTGGATCGCAAGGTGCTGGCCGATCTGGCCGTGTCCGATCCGGCGGCCTTCACCGCGCTCGTCGAACAGGCTCGAGCCTCGGCCTGAACCCGGCGTCCTCGGACATGACCGTCGAACCGACGCCCCTGTCCGCCCACAACCATCGACTCGCCGACCTGCGACGCCTCACGGGGCGTCGCCGGTCGCGTGTGGAGGCCGGTCGCTACGTCGTCGAGGGCCCGGTGCCCATCGTCGAGATGCTGACGGCCGGAGTGGCGGTGCACGAGCTGTTCGTCGATGCGGCGGAGTGGTCGCGGGCCGACGATCGTTCTCCGCTGCGCACGGTCATCCGTCTGGCGCTCGACGCCGACGTGCCC
>VERC01000128.1 GCA_018882825.1 Acidimicrobiia bacterium
GGCGGGAGGGTCATCGCAGCACCTCGGCAAGTCGTCGCAGGGCCCGACCCCGGTGACTGATGGCGTGCTTCTCCTCCGGAGTCATCTCGGCGAAGGTGCGGCCGTCGGACTCGTCGGGCTCGAACACCGCGTCGTAGCCGAATCCACCCTCTCCACGAGGCGACGCGGTGATGGTGCCCTCCACCACGCCTTCGGCGATCTGCTCACTGCCGTCAGGACGGCGAACGAGCACCACCGTGCGGAATCGGGCCCGGCGTGCGTCTCGGGTACGCGCCCCGACCCGATCGAGTTCGGAGAGGAGCAGGGCGGTGTTGTCGCCGTAGCCAGCGCCCTCGCCGGCGTAGCGGGCCGAGAGCACGCCCGGCGCGCCACCCAACGCGTCGACCTCCAGACCGGTGTCATCGGCCAGCGCGGCGAGACCGGTGGCCTCGGAGATGGCCATCGCCTTCAGGCGGGCGTTGCCCTCCAACGTGTCGGCATCCTCGATGACGTCACCCACGTCATCCGGACGTGGCTCGAGCACCACCCCGACGGCGTCGAGAACCGCGGCGATCTCGGCGACCTTGTCGGGATTGGCACTGGCACAGACGACTGCGATCACGACCGACGCGGCGGGGGCGGATCGGAGAGAAGGAGGTTCTGCAGATCGAAGATCTCGCGCAGCCCGCCTTCGGCCAGCGCCAGCAACTCGTCGAGTTCGCCCCGAGTGAAACTCATGCCCTCGGCGGTTCCCTGCACTTCGAGGAACCGACCCGATTCGGTCATCACCACGTTCATGTCGACCTCGGCGGCGGAGTCCTCGACGTAGGGCAGGTCGAGGACGGGCCGACCGTCGACGATGCCCACCGAGATGGCGGCACATGCTTCGCGCAACGGATGTTCCGACAGCACGCCGGCGCCGACGAGCCGTGTGAGGGCGTCGTGCAGCGCCAGGTACCCGGCGGTGATCGAGGCCGTGCGGGTGCCACCGTCTGCCTGCAGCACGTCGCAGTCGACGACGACCTGTCGCTCGCCGAGCACGACCATGTCGCACACACCGCGCAACGACCGACCGATCAGGCGCTGGATCTCCTGGGTGCGTCCCGAGGGCGAACCCTTGGTCACCTCGCGTCGGATCCGCTCCGGTGACGATCCGGGCAGCATCGAGTACTCGGCCGTCACCCAGCCCTTGCCACTGCCGCGCATCCAACGAGGGACATCGTCGTCGACATAGGCCGTGCACAACACCATCGTGCGACCGGCACGGAGGAGGATCGATCCATTGGCTGCATCGGTGAAGTCGCGTTCGATGGTGATCTCGCGCAACTCATCGGGCTGACGCCCATCGGGTCTCATGGATGCCTCACAGTTCGAAGGTCGAATGGGGGGACGCGACGAGCACCGGCCCGCCGAAGCCGGTCGAACCGGCACGCTGGTGATCGGCGGCGGCCGTTCCGGGCCAGAAGTGGGTGAGCACGCACCGCTGGGCGCCGGCCGCACGGGCGTGCTCACCGGCCAACGAGGCCCACAGGTGCTTGATGCCGGCGGCCGACTCCTCGTCGACATAGGTCGACTCCACGAGGGCGAGATCCACGCCGCGACCCAGGTGCTCGATCGACCAGTCCGGGCCGGTGTCCGAGGAGTAGACGATCGACGTGCCGTCGGCGGCATCGACCCGCACGGCGTGGGTCTGCACGTAGTGGTCGGTCCGGGCGAGCGTGAAGCGGAGCCCACCGATGGCGAAGTCGTCGTCGTCACCGGTGATCGTCCACTCCACCGTCGGCTCCAGATCGGCCATGAGCGCCAGCGCCAGTTGCCGGTTCTCGGCCGTTCCCCACACCGGCAGTCCGGTGCGATCGAGCCCGTACTTGGCGGCGACGTGGAGACCGGTGAGGTCGACCCAGTGATCGGCGTGCGAATGGGTGAGCACCACTCCGGAGAGGTGGGCGAGGTCGAGGTGGCGCTGCAACGCGCCGAGGGCGCCGGGTCCGAGATCGACGGCCACGGCCGTGCCCTCGTGTTCGATCAGGTAGCCCGAACAGGCGCAGTCTGCCGCCGGGTAACTGCCGGAACAGCCCAGGACGGTCAACCTCATGCGGGCACGCTACCGCCGGGGACCGCACCGAGGGGACGGGGTCCGACCATGCGAGACTGTGACCGTGCGCATCCCGGCGAGTGTCGACTACGCGATTCGGGCGTTGGCGGAGTTGGCCGCCTCCGGCGATGGCCCGGTGACGGCGGAGCACCTCGCGTCGGCCCAGAACATCCCGCTCAAGTTCCTTCGCACGATCATGACCGATCTCCGGCGGGCCCGTCTCGTCTCGAGCCAAAGGGGGCCGGAGGGCGGGTTCACGCTGGCCCGTGAGGCCACCGAGATCTCGCTGGCCGACATCTTCAGGGCCGTCGACGGGCCGCTGGCGACGGTTCGCGACCAGAGCATCAGTCAGATGACCTACGCGGGTGCCGCAGCCGAGTTGCCCACGGTGTGGATGGCCGTGCGGGCCGGATTGCGGCGAGTGCTGGAGACGGTCACCATCGCCGACCTGGCCGGCGGATCGCTACCGGCCAGCGTCGTGGAACTGGCCGACGAGTACGTCTCGGAGAACACGACGCGCCACGGTTGAACGACGGGCGCCGGCCGCGACGGCGCGACCCGGTGACGCTTCAGCCCAGTCGACCAGCGGCTCGCAACGCCTCGATGACGGCGTCGGCCGCCTGTTCGGCCGACAGCACGGTGGTGTCGATCACCAGCTCCGCCCCCTCGGGGACCTCGTACGGGGAGTCGATCCCGGTGAAATTGGACAACTCGCCTGCTCGCGCCTTGCGGTAGAGACCCTTGGGATCGCGCTCCTCGGCCACCGCCAACGGCGTGTCGACATGCACCTCGATGAACTCGTCGGGCGCCACCCGTTCGCGGGCCATGCGCCGCTCGGCGCGGAACGGCGAGATGAACGAGACCAGCACGATGAGTCCGGCATCGACCATGAGCCCGGCCACCTCGGACACCCGGCGGATGTTCTCGACCCGGTCGGCATCGGTGAAGCCGAGATCCTTGTTCAACCCGTGTCGCACGTTGTCGCCGTCGAGCAGGTAGGAGTGGTGTCCGAGTTCGAAGAGCTTCTGTTCGACGATGTTGGCGATCGTCGACTTGCCCGAGCCGGACAACCCGGTGAGCCACACCACGCACGGCCGTTGATTCTTCTGGGCGGCATGGGCGTTCTTGTCGATCTCGACCGCCTGCCAGTGAACGTTGTCGCTGCGGCGCAGCGCGAAGTGCAGCAGACCGGCGGCCACCGTGGAGTTGGTGTAGCGATCGATGAGGATGAACCCGCCCATGTCGCGGTTCTCGACGTAAGGATCGAACGGGATCGGCCGGTCGACACCGATGTTGCACACCCCGATCTGGTTGAGCCCCAGGGTGCGGGCCGCCGAGTGCTCGAGGGTGTTGACGTTCACCTCGTACTTGGGTTGGGCCAGCGTGGCCGTCACGGTGCGAGTCCCGATCTTCATCAGGTACGGCCGACCCGGGAGCATCTCCTCTTCCGACATCCACACGATGTGGGCCTCGAACTGGTCGGCCACGCCGGGCGGAGACGAGGCCGCGGCGAGCACATCACCACGGCTGATGTCGATCTCGTCGGCCAGGGTGATCGTCACCGATCGACCGGCGACGGCCCGGTCGAGGTCGCCGTCGTAGGTCACGATCCGCGCCACGGTGCTGGTGCGCCCGGACGGGAGCACCCGCACGGCGTCACCCGGGCGGACCACTCCCCCGACGATCTGACCGGAGAAGCCGCGGAAGTCGAGGTCGGGACGGTTCACCCACTGCACGGGCATGCGGAAGGGCAACGACTGGGCCTCGTCGTCGATCTGCACGTTCTCGAGATGCTCGATGAGCGACGGACCGGAGTACCAGGGCATCGCTGCGCTGCGTTCGGTGACGTTGTCGCCCAACAGGGCCGAGATCGGGATGCAGACGACGTCATGGAGACCTATGCGGTCGGCGAACTCGCGGTAGTCGGCCTCGATCGCCTCGTACACCTCCTGCGAGTGCCCGACCAGATCGATCTTGTTGATGGCGACCACCACGTGTCGGATGCCCAACAGCGAGACGAGGTAGCTGTGACGACGGGTCTGGGTGAGCACACCTTTACGGGCATCGATGAGCACGACGGCGAGATCGGCCGTGGAGGCGCCGGTGACCATGTTGCGGGTGTACTGCTCGTGGCCGGGCGTGTCGGCGACGATGAACTTGCGGCGTTCGGTCGAGAAGAAGCGATAGGCGACGTCGATGGTGATGCCCTGTTCGCGCTCGGCCACCAGGCCGTCGACCAGCAGGGCGAAGTCGAGCTCGCCTCCCTGGGTCCCGATCCGCTTGGAGTCGGCCTCCAGCGCGGCCAGATGGTCCTCGAACAGGAGCTTCGAGTCGTACAGGAGCCGACCGATGAGGGTCGACTTCCCGTCGTCGACGCTCCCGCAGGTGATGAAGCGCAGCATCGACGTCTGCTCCTGTCGTTCGAGATAGGCGTCGATGTCGGAGGTGGCGAGATCGTCTCGGGAGGGAGCCATCAGAAGTGACCCTCTTGCTTCTTCTTCTCCAACGAGCCGGCGGAGTCGTGATCGACGACCCGACCCATCCGCTCGCTGGTGGTGGCCAACAGCATCTCGGCGATGATGTCGGTGAGGGAGTCGGCCGGTGACTCGATGGCCCCGGTGAGCGGGTAGCAGCCGAGGGTGCGGAACCGCACGTTGCGGATCTCGGGTTCCTCGCCCGGTTCCAGTCGCATGCGCTCGTCGTCGACCATGAGCAGGACGCCGTCGCGCCGGACCACCGGGCGGGGCGCCGAGAAGTAGAGAGGCACGATGGGGATGTCCTCGCGATGGATGTACTGCCAGATGTCGAGTTCGGTCCAGTTCGACAACGGGAACACGCGCACACTCTCACCCGGCGCCCGACGGGCGTTGTAGAGCCGCCACAACTCGGGTCGCTGCTGCTTCGGGTCCCATCGATGCTGGGCCGAGCGGATCGAGAAGACCCGTTCCTTGGCCCGCGACTTCTCCTCGTCACGACGGGCACCACCGAAGGCGACGTCGAAACCGAACTTGTCGACGGCCTGCTTGAGGCCCTCCGTCTTCCAGAGATCGACATGCAGTGAGGTGCCGTGATCGAACGGATTGATGTCGCGCTCGATGCACTCGGGGTTGTGATGAACGATCAGTTCGAGTCCGAGGTCGGCCACGATCCGGTCGCGGAACTCGTACATCTCGCGGAACTTCCAGGTGGTGTCGACGTGCAGCAGCGGGAACGGGGGCTTCGACGGGTGGAAGGCCTTCACCGCCAGGTGCAGCAGCACCGTGGAGTCCTTGCCGATCGAGTAGAGCAGGACCGGTCGCTCGCTCTCGGCCACCGCCTCGCGGATGATCTGGATGCTCTCGTCCTCGAGGTGCTGGAGGTGGGTCAGTGTGGTCATCGGGTCCTTCGTGACCACGGACAGGGCCACTTCTCTGGTATTTCCACCGAAACACTACGGAATTCGGAGGGACCTGACCAACACGGCGCGATCGGCCCACGGAGCGGGTCAGTCCCAGTCGATGCCGAGGACGTGGTCCAACTCGGGGCCGAGCAGGCGGCGGCCGAGCGTGCGGAAGGCGTCGACGTCACCGGAGGACTCGAACCGGTGCACTCCCTCTCCGTCGCCTCGTGCCAGACCGGCCTCGCCGAGCAGCGTGCGCAGGGCGAATGCCGTGGCATCGGCCGAGTCGACGAGCACCACATCGGGGCCCATGACGTCACCGATGGTGCGGGCGAGGAACGGGTAGTGGGTGCAACCGAGCAGCAACGCGTCGACGTCGGCGTCGATCACCGGGGCCAGGAGTCGTTCGGCCAGAACGTGCACCTGTTCGGAGTCGGTCTCGCCTCGCTCGACGAACTCGACGAAGCCCGGACACGCCGCACAGGTGAGGTCCACCTCGACACCCGCCGCACCGATTGCCCGTTGGTAGGCGCCCGATCCGATGGTCCCCAATGTGCCGATCACCCCCACGCGCCCTCGTCGAGTGGCGGCGACGACGGCCCGCGCCCCGGGCTCGATCACTCCGAGCACGGGCACCGGCAGGGTCTCCCGCAATTCCTCGAGGGCGGCGGCCGATGCCGTGTTGCACGCCACGACCAGCAACTTCACGTCGTGTCGGTCGAGGAGATGACGGGCGATCTCCAGGGCGAAGCCCCGTACCTCGTCCAGCGGTCGCGGCCCGTAGGGATAACGACCGGTGTCACCGACGTAGACGAGGTCCTCGGCGGGCAGGAGATCGATCACGGCCCGGGCGACGGTGAGACCGCCGAAACCGCTGTCGAACATACCGATCGGCCGCGCGTCCACTCCGTGGAGGCTACTCGTCACCCCGCGCCGCATCCGGGTCCGGAACGAGCCCGACCCGGAGGGTTCAGAAGTAGATGATCTTCTCGGCGCGGGCGGTGACCTCGTCGATGTCGTCGGTCCACGCGCCGGTCGACAGGTACTTCCAACCGCCGTCGCACACGATGAACACGATCGTTCCCTCGTCGATCTGAGAGGCGACGCGCACGGCGCCCGCCAGCGCGGCACCGGCCGAGATCCCCGAGAAGATCCCGCACTTCTCGGCGAGGAGTCGCGTGTACTCGATGGACTCGCGCGGCCGCACGATGCGCTTGCCGTCGAGCAGTTCCGGACCGCCCCACTTCTCGTAGACCGGCGGGATGTAACCCTCGTCGAGATTGCGCAGACCCTCGACGCTCTCGCCGAGCGGCGGCTCGACGGCGAGGACCTTGATGTCGGGGTTCTGCTCCTTGAGGAACGTGCCAACGCCCATGAGCGTGCCGCTGGTGCCGAGACCGGCGACGAAGTGGGTGATCTCGGGGACGTCGGCCCAGATCTCCGGCCCGGTGGTCTCGTAGTGGGCCCGCGGATTGGCCTCGTTGGCGTACTGGTAGAGGA
>VERC01000129.1 GCA_018882825.1 Acidimicrobiia bacterium
GTGCTGCATCGGTGGTCGGGCGCTGACGGGTCGGAGTCGAGGTGGACACCACGATGCGCAGGAACTCGCGGACCATCCCCTCCATACCGGCCAGTGACCCGGCGAGTCGGTCGTCGACTCCGCGCAGGGCGAACTCGCCGACCGTGCGGGCCACCATCGCCTTCTCGCGGCCCTTGCGGATGTAGTCGTCGAGGTTCTCCGAGCCAGCGGCCACCAGACCGATCGGCGCATAGAGGAAGAGGTCGAGGAGGCGTTCGACGGCCTGCTCGCGGTCGTCCTCGGCACTCACCCTCGGCCCTTCGACCGCCTGGTCGGTGCTGACTTCGTGCCCTTGCTCGTCGCCTTGGTTGTTGCCTTGGTCGTTGCCTTCGTCGTTGCCTTGGCAGTCGCCTTGGCCGGCGCGGCGCTCGACTTCTTCTTGGCCGCCGGCGCCCTCGTGGACTTCGCTCCGGCGCCACCCGCGACCGACGAGGACCCGGCCTTCTTGGCCCCCGAGCGGCCCGAGGTGGAGGACGACACCGGTGCGTCGAGTGCACCGGATTCGATGAGGACGATGGCCGGACACTCGGCCTCCCCCACCGGACAGTGCATCGCTCCCCTCGGACCGAACTGACCCCGGGTGACCAACAGGAAACAACCGGTGCAGGTGAACTCGTTCGCCTTGCGCGGCGTCACCCCCTCGGCGATCTCGGTGACGGCGCTCCGGGGTTCGGGCGCCACCTCCTCCTCGTCGTCCTCTTCGTCGTCGGTGGCGGCGATGCGGTCCTTGAGGATCTCGTCGAGATCGGCCTCGACGTCGTCGGGGTTGATGTCCTCTTCCTCGTCGTCCTCCTCCTCGCGCTTGGGGCGAGCGGCGAGGGCGGCATCGATCTCGGCCTCGTCGTCCTCCTCCTCGACGGTCTCAGCGCCCTCGGCGTCGAGATCGTCATCGAGATCGACGACGAGTTCCTCGTCGAGGTCACCCTCCAGGTCGTCGTCCTCGAGGACGAGAACCTCCTCGTCGAACTCCTCGTCGATGGGATCGTCAGCCATGTGTTCCTTCGCTCCGTGCCGCCCGCCGACGGCGTTCGGGGCGGATGCTAGGCACAGCACGACCTCCTGCCGCAAGCACCCTCGGAGGGGTCATCGGGCACGGCGTCTCGACTCGGCCCGTCGCTCGGCCTGCAGACGCTCGAGCTCGGGCTCCGCGCTGTGGTCCACGAAGCGCATCATCTCGGCGATGGCCCGGTGACCGGCCTCCTCGGCGATGAGCCTGTGCATCTCCTGACCGACGATCCGGTAGGCGGGATGTCCCTGGGGCGTGGTGCGGAGTTCGATGAGGTGCATCGCCTCCCGGGCATTCATCTGCATCGAGAACCGCACGCGATACGCCAGCGCGATCGCGTAGGAGGAGTCGGCCGGGAAGCGCTCGTCGAGCGCCTCGAACAACGAGGCCGATCGGGCCATGGCGTCGTCGAACGCTCCGGCCACGCCGGCGTCGTCGACCGCGCCCGGTCGCGTGTACCCGTGGTAGGGCGTGAGCTTCTGCCATTCGATGGTGAGCATCCGATGGCGTTGGAGGTCTCGGAAGGCGCCGTAATCGGCGAGGACGTCGAAGCGATAGGTCGGTCGCTCGAGGGCCCGACCGGGCTTGTGCCGGCGGTTGTCGCGCGACCCTTCGTAGGCGCGCAGGACCGCCAGTCGCTCGTCGATCGACATGGCACGGACACGCCGCTCGATCTGACGCTCGGGCAGGGAGACGTGGGGATAGAGCGCGGCGACGACCAGTTTCACCTCGGCATCGGGGTCGAATTCGACGAGGGACACCACCGGCGCATCCTCGATTTCGTCCTCGGCGCCGAAGAACCGTTCGGCCATCGCCTCCATCGACTCGCGCGAGGAACGAAGGTGGTTCGACCACGCCACTCCCCGGTCATCCAGATCGACACGCTTCAGGAACGACGGGATGACCTTGCGCAGTTCGGACAGCATGAGATCGGCATAGGTCCGGGCCTCGGGAAGCGGATGCGCTCGCATCCGCAGCAACAGCATCTCGTAGGCCTGTCCGGTTCCGTAGATCCCCACGTTCGACAGCGACGCGGCGGGCAGCACTCCGCGGAGCGCGTCGAAGGCCTTGGCCCGGATGGCCTGGCGGTAGACGAAGTCGCTGTCGCCGGGATCCTTCGGGATGCGCGTGCGCAGGTCGTCGACGAGGCGAGGCAGGAGATCGGCGTAGGTGTCGAACAGGCGGTCCATGTCGCCCACGTACCTGGTGCCGAGCGAGGACTGCAGGACGCCCGGCGGACGGTGGAATCGATAGCGACCACCGATGCGGGCGTCATAGGCGATGTAGCGCGTCGACTGCTCGAGGTAGGACATGAGCCGACCCCACTCGAGGATCTTGGTGAGGAGGTTCGAGGCCTGCTCACAGGCCAGGTGGACGCCCCCCAACTGGGCGACGGAGTCGTCGCCGTACTCGAAGAACACGCGGTCGTAGAGCTCCTCGGCCCGACGCAGGCCGATGGTGGCATCGATCGAGGCGTCGCCGCTGATGTCCAACTCACCGACGAACTCGTCGAGGAAGAGGCGCCGCAGACTCTTCGACGACCGGGAGTACCGGGCGAACAGTGCCCCCTTCACGACCTCGGGGAGGTTCACCAGGGCGAAGACCGGCCCGTAGAGGTTGGTGAAGTAGCGGCGCAGGATGTCGGCCTCGGTGGGATCGAACTCCTCGGCGACGTACACGCTCACGGGGCGGGAATCTAGGAGATGACCCCGGTGCCGCCGCGGATGGCGGTCGTCACACCGAGGCGGCGAAGGCCTCCCGGCACCGGGCCAGCGTGTCCGGCCTCGTCCACAGATCGACGATGGTCATGGCCATCGCCTTGGCTCCGACCAGCACTCCCTCGTCGCCCGAGGCCGAAGCGGCGTGTTCGGCGAATCCCACGGTGTGGATCCCCACGCCGCGGGGGGCGACGGCCAGCATCGGGTGGATCGACGGGACGACCTGGCTGACATTGCCCATGTCGGTGGAACCGACCACCTCCCCGCCGTCTCCCGGCTCGGCCAGGGTTCGACCCAACGCCGCGGCATTGACGGCGAACAGCTCCTCGAGTGGCGGGTTCCGTCGCAACGCGTCGTAGGCCGGATCGTGCCACTGGTGATCGAAGTCGCAGCCCGCGGCCTCGGCGCCGGACCGCAGGGCGGCGAGCACCCTCGGTTTCAGCGCCTCGAGCCGGGTCCGATCGGGGGCCCGGACGTACCAGTCCATCGCCGCATGGGCGGGGACGATGTTCGGTTTGTCGCCTCCGTCCGTGAACACACCGTGGATGCGTTCGTCGGGACGGATGTGCTGGCGCAGGGCGGCCACGTTCATGTAGCCCAGCACCGCGGCGTCCAGCGCGTTCCGTCCGTTCCACGGGGCCGCGGCCGCGTGGGCAGCTTCGCCGTGGAACTCGACGGTCAACCGTTGGTAGGCGATGGTCGTCATCCACCGCAGATCCACGTCGGCCGGGTGGATCATCATGGCTGCGTCGACGCCGTCGAACGCTCCACGGTCGATCATGAAGGCCTTGCCTCCACCACCTTCCTCTCCCGGGGTCCCGACCAACAGCACCCGCCCACCGAGTCGCTCGGCCAGGGAGGCGGCGGCCAGACCCGCACCGAGCCCGGCGGCGGCGATCAGGTTGTGGCCGCAGGCGTGCCCGAGACCGGGCAGCGCGTCGTACTCGCACAGGACGGCGATCAACGGTCCGGTCGAGCCGGCGGCAGCGGAGAAGGCCGTCGGCAGCCCGTAGGCCGACCGGGTGACGTCCAGCCCGGCCGACTCGATGGCGTCGGTGAGGACGTCGTGAGCATGGTGCTCGGCGAAGTTCTCCTCGGGATGCGCGTGGATCGACCGGGCGACCGACCGCAGCAGGTCCCGATGGGAGTCCACCGCGGCGCACACCTCGTCCTTGGCCACTGTCGTCAGCTCCGGCACGACGGCACGCTACCCGTCGGATCGGTCACACCACCACGAGCAGGGCCTCTGGTTCCAGACCGATCTCGACCCGCCGGAACCTACCGATCGCTCGTCCGTCGACGACGACGGGTCGGGGACGGACGGATTCGATCGCCACTCCGACGAGTTGACGATGCTCGAGATCGGGATGGGGAAGATGGGAACCGGTGCGCGCTCGACGCCGCGCCGTTCGTCGTTGTCGCCACCCGAGTCGGCCGGACGTCACGTCGAGCCGACCATCGGCGGGATGGGCTCGAGGTCCCATGTCGAGGTCCCCGAGCCATTGGGCCTGCAGCACCGCCGTCCCGCCGGCGAACGGACGACCCACCACCAGATGGGCCACGAAAACCGTGGAACGACCGTCACACACGGCGGTACCCAGGTCGACACGGAAGGTCCGGGCCTCGTCGCTCGAGAGTCGCGATCGATCTCCGACGCCACCGAGCGTCCGGCACAGATCGCCGCCGAGCAATCCGACGGTCGGTAGGGCGACGCCTCGGCGTCGGTGGTCGAGCACGAGTTCGCGCAGCGACCAGTCGTCGGCGACGACCGGCGCGTCGGCCGGGAGTGGTGCGATCTCGCCGAACTCGGAACCTCGGGAGATCGGCACTCACGCCTCCCCTCGGCCCGTGCCCGAGGCGAGCACGACACCCCGTTGCATGGCGGCGGCCGCCTCGGCCGCCACCGTCGCACAGGGCGCATCGGTGTCGGCGACCTGCCGGAGCAGGTCGAGCAGCTGCTTGATCGTCCGCACGAAATCGCCACCGGGCAGATCATCGGCCAGGAGTCGTTCGAGATCGCGTCCCGAAGCCCACGCGTGAGCGAGGCCGAAGAAGCCGAAGTCGGGTCGGCGCGTCGTCGGCAGGCCGAGACGACGTTCATCGGCGGCCACGGCGAGAGCCAGCGAATCGAGGTTCATGGCCGTCTGCGCCACCGCGGCCGACGGGAACCACTCCTCGAGTCGCGGTCCGGAGGGTCGGGACTCGTACACGAAGGCCGACAGCAGGCCCGCCAGCGACGGCGCATCGACCCCGTCGAGGAGTCCCTCGTCGATCGCTTCGGCGATCACGAGATCGCACTCGTGGTAGAGACGCACCAACCGTTCTCCCTTGGCGGTGAGCGCCCAGCCGCTGAGGTGTCCCCAGTCCTCGAGGAGTTGCAGGAGACGATCGAACTGGTCCACGAGTGACTCGGCCCGATCACGGAGGCGCTCGGTGGCGCGGTCGACCTCACCCTGCAGACGCTGACGGTTGCGGAGCGCGCGCAGATGGGCGTCCCGATCGGGACACTCGTGCACGGGGTGTCGGTCCATGAGTCGAGCCGCCTCACGTCGCGGATCGACGGTCGGTGACGACTCGGAGTCTCGCCGCACCCGACTGGCGAACCGATCGAGGCTGGTCGCCACGCCGCGCTGGAAGCGCGAGTTCGTCGGCTTGTAGGGGATGGGGAGTTCGACCCGACCGAGCACCTCGGGAGGGCGGTCGAGGTCCTGGGCACCACAGGGCGAGACCACGCCCCTGGCGTCGAGAACCTTGACCCGGACCGCACCGTCGCGACGCGTGGAGACGGAGAGGACGGCGACGAGGCCGTGTCGACGGGCGCCCGGCCGAGCGAAGACGTCACCGGGGCGCAGCGCCCTCAGCCCCGACTCGACGGCTGCACCTCCCGATCCGGCGGCCGCCGGGAGGCGGGATCGTTCCACCAATCCGGCGTAGTCGGCCACATCGCCCCGAGCGCACTGTGCCGCGGCGGTGGCCTCGGCCAACTCCCGACGACGCGACTCGAGACGTCGCTCCTCCTTCGAGAGCAGGGCGTCCATCTGGAACTGGGCGAAACTGAGGCCGAGCAGACGGTGGGCGTCACCGGCGTCGTAGCGGCGTACGAGATTGGCAGCCATGTTGTAGGTGGGCCGGAAGGAGCTGGTGAGTCGGAAGCTCCGACTCGCAGCGAGCGTGGCCACATCGTCGAAGGGGACGAACGGCGACCACAGGACGATGGCGTTGCCGTGGTCGTCGATGCCGCGCCGTCCGGCCCGACCGGTGAGCTGGGTGTACTGCGCCGGAGTCAGTGGCTCGTGGCGCTCACCCGTGTACTTCGTGAGCTTGTCGATGACCACGGTGCGCGCCGGCATGTTGACCCCGAGGGCGAGCGTCTCGGTGGCGAAAACGACCCGCACCAATCCAGCCACGAAGCACTCCTCCACCGCCTCCTTGAACGGCGGCACCACGCCTGCGTGGTGGCTGGCGATACCCCGTTCGAGTGCCTCCAACCACTCGCCGTACCCCAGCACCCGCAGATCACCGTCCGACAGCTCCCGGACATGCCGTTCGGCGATCTCGCCGATACGCCGGCGTTCGTCGTCGTCGGTGAAGCGGAGGCCGGCCCGCACGCAGGCAACCACCGCGTCGTCGCACCCGGATCGACTGAAGATGAAGTGGATCGCGGGGAGCATCGACCGCTCGTCCAGGAGCTCGACCACCTCGACCCGTCCCGGAGTGGCATGGCGGCGACGGGCGCCCCGCACGCGCTCGTGAGGTGCGAGATCGAATCGGTGGCCCTCGGAAGCGGGTCGTCCATCGACCAACGTCGGGAGGAGGACCAACTCGTGCTGACGACGATCGTCCACCAGGTACCAGTTGTCGAGGGTGACCGGACGCCGGTCCTCGGTGATCACGTCGATCGGACCGCGTACGACGGAGATCCATTCCCCCAGCTCGTCGGCGTTGGAGACGGTGGCGGAGAGACAGACCAGTCGCACGTGGGTCGGGAGGTGGATGATGACCTCCTCCCACACCGATCCGCGAGCGGTGTCCTGCAGGTAGTGCACCTCGTCGAGAACGACCCAGTCGAGATCGTCGAGCGCTGACGAGCGCGCATAGATCATGTTGCGGAGGACCTCGGTCGTCATCACGACGATCGGGCCGTCACCGTTGATC
>VERC01000130.1 GCA_018882825.1 Acidimicrobiia bacterium
GGCTTCTCCCATCCCAATGCGCAATCCCTGGTGCTGCTGGCCCATGCCCGGGCGCTGCGCGAGCAGTGGGTGAAGCCGTGGGACCTGCAGCCGCTCTACCTGCGCAAGCCCGACGCCGAGATCAACTGGACGACGAGGCCCGGGGCGTGAACGTGCTGGCCGTGCCGCCGACGATCGTGCTGGCGCCGATGCGACGGCGCCATCTGCGCGCCGTGCTGCAGATCGAGGAACGCACCAGCACCACGCCGTGGTCGTTGGGTCTGTTCCTGGCCGAATGTCGGCGCGAGGAACGGCTCTACCTCGTCGCCCTCGACGGGACGACCGTGGTCGGGTTCGCCGGGATGTTGTTCGTGGCCGGCGAGGGGCACATCACCACCATCGCCGTCGACCCCGATCGTCACGGTGAACGGATCGGGACCCGACTGCTCCTCGGCCTGCTGCGCGGTGCGGTGGCCCGCGACACCGGTGCCGTGACACTCGAGGTGCGGGCCTCCAACGACGCGGCGCTGGCCCTGTACCGACGGTTCGGCTTCGCGCCGGCGGGTGTGCGCAAGGACTACTACTCGCGACCGGTGGAGGACGCGTTGGTGCTGTGGCTGCACGATGCCGATGCCCCGGAGTTCGCAGAACGCTGCGTGGCCATCGAGGCCTCGCTCGACGCGCCGAAGTCGGCACCGATCGATGTGGAGGAGGAGGCATGAGGGTGCTGGGCATCGAGACGAGTTGCGACGAGACGGCGGCGGCCGTCGTCGTCGACGGACATCAGGTGCTGTCCTCGGTGGTGTCCAGTCAGATCGATCTGCACGCGCGCTACGGGGGAGTCGTGCCCGAGATCGCCAGTCGGGCCCACGTCGAGTCGCTCACCCCGGTCGTGGCCCGGGCGCTGGTCGAGGCCGGGATCGGCGACGACCACGTCGATGCCGTGGCCGTGACCGTCGGCCCGGGGCTCATCGGCGCGCTGCTGGTCGGCGTGAGCGCGGCCAAGACGCTGGCGCTGGTGTGGGACGTCCCCTTCGTCGCCGTCAACCATCTCGAGGCCCATCTGTACGCCGCCCTCCTCGAGGATCCGAACCTCGAACTGCCGGTGGTCGTGCTGCTGGTCTCCGGGGGACACACGCTGCTGGTGCTCATGGAGGGTCATGGCCGCTACCGGATCCTCGGTTCCACCATCGACGATGCCGCCGGCGAGGCGTTCGACAAGGTGGCCCGCTGGCTGGGGCTGGGCTACCCGGGCGGACCGGCCATCGACGCCATCGCCATGGAGGGGGACGCCGCAGCCATCCGCTTCCCCCGGGCCATGCTCGACGACGGCTACGACTTCTCGTTCTCGGGGCTGAAGACCGCAGTGGTCAACCATGTGCGCCGCAACCCCGAGGCTCACACCGCCGATGTGGCCGCGTCGTTCCAGGAGGCCGTGGTCGACGTCCTGGTGACCAAGGCCCGGCGGGCGGCGGCGGCCACCGGGGCCCGCGGACTGTGTCTGGCCGGAGGGGTGGCGGCCAACTCGGTGCTGCGTGAGCGACTGCTCGATGCCTGCGTGGCCGACGGCCTGCGGGCCTTCCTGCCCAGCCGCTCGATGTGCACCGACAACGCCGCCATGGTGGCCGCCGCAGGCTGGTACCGGCTGAACGCCGACGGTCCCTCGCCGCTGGACATGGGAGCCGACCCCAACCTGCGACTGGTCTGAGTCGCATCGCCGGGTTGTGATTCGGCCCGACCCGGGCGTATCGTTAGCAGTCGCAACAGGCGAGTGCTAGCACTCGCACCCATCGACTGCGAACACGACCCGCCCCGGAGGCGTAGCAATGAACCTTCATCCCCTCGAAGACCGCATCGTGGTCAAGCCCGGCCAGAGCGAGGAGACCACCGCCAGCGGACTGGTCATCCCCGACACCGCCAAGGAGAAGCCCCAGCAGGGCGAAGTCCTGGCCGTGGGTCCCGGCCGCCGCAGCGACCAGACCGGTGAGCTCATCCCCGTCGACGTGAAGGCGGGCGACACCGTCGTCTACTCGAAGTACGGCGGCACCGAGATCACCGTCGACGGCCAGGACGTCCTCATCCTCAATGCCCGCGACGTGCTCGCGGTCATCAAGTGATCGGGGCCTGACCGATGCCGAAGATCCTGAAGTTCGACGAGGACGCCCGGCGCGCCCTCGAGGCCGGCGTCAACGCGCTGGCCGATGCCGTCAAGGTGACGCTCGGCCCCAAGGGCCGCAACGTCGTCCTCGACAAGAAGTTCGGTGCCCCCACCATCACCAACGACGGTGTCTCGATCGCCCGCGAGGTCGAACTCGAGGACCCGTTCGAGAACATGGGCGCGCAGTTGGTGAAGGAAGTGGCGACCAAGACCAACGACATCGCCGGTGACGGAACCACCACCGCCACGGTGCTGGCCCAGGCGCTGGTGCGCGAGGGTCTGCGCAACGTCGCTGCGGGCGCCTCGCCGCTCGGCCTCAAGCGCGGCATCGAGAAGGCCGTGGCCGTGGCCGTGGAGTCCATCCACGCCCAGGCCAAGGAGATCGACGACAAGTCGGAGATCGCCCAGGTGGCCTCCATCTCGGCCGCCGATCCGGCCATCGGTGGCGTCATCGCCGATGCCATCGACAAGGTCGGCAAGGACGGTGTGGTCACCGTCGAGGAGTCCAACACGTTCGGCATGGATCTCGACTTCGTCGAGGGCATGCAGTTCGACAAGGGCTACCTGTCGCCCTACTTCGTCTCCGACCCGGAGCGTCAGGAGGCGGTGCTCGACAACCCGTACATCCTGTTCGTGAACTCGAAGATCTCCTCGGTGCAGGAGATGCTGCCGGTGCTGGAGAAGGTCATGCAGTCGGGCAAGCCCCTGCTGATCGTGGCCGAGGACGTCGAGGGCGAGGCCCTGGCCACCCTCGTGGTCAACAAGATCCGCGGCACCTTCAACTCGGTGGCCGTGAAGGCCCCCGGCTTCGGTGAGCGCCGCAAGGCGATGCTGGCCGACATGGCCATCCTCACCGGTGGTCAGGTCATCAGCGAGGAGGTCGGCCTCAAGCTGGACTCCACCACGCTCGACCTGCTCGGTCAGGCCCGCAAGATCGTCGTCACCAAGGACGAGACCACGATCGTCGAGGGCGCCGGTGATCCCGCCGACGTGAACGGCCGTGTGGCCCAGATCAAGCGGGAGATCGAGGACACCGACTCCGACTGGGACCGCGAGAAGCTCCAGGAGCGTCTGGCCAAGCTGTCGGGTGGCGTGGCCGTGATCAAGGTCGGCGCCGCCACCGAGGTGGAGCTCAAGGAGAAGAAGCACCGCATCGAGGACGCGCTGAGCGCGACCCGGGCCGCCATCGAGGAGGGTGTGGTCGCCGGTGGCGGCACCGCCCTGCTGCGGGCCCGTGCCGCCCTGCTCGACACCATCGGGACCCTCGACGGTGACGAGGAGACCGGGGCCCGTGCGGTGTACCGGGCACTCGAGGCCCCGGCCCGGCTCATCGCCGACAACGCCGGACTCGAGGGTGCGGTCATCGTCCAGCGGGTGGAGGCCGAGACCGGTTCGATCGGTCTCAACGCCGCCACCGGTGAGATGGTCGACCTCATCAAGGACGGTGTCATCGATCCGGCCAAGGTGACCCGCGCCGCGCTGCAGAACGCGGCGTCGATCGCGGCCCTGCTGCTCACCACCGAGGCGCTCGTCGCCGACAAGCCCGAGGAGCCGGGTGCCGCAGCTGCGGCCGCGGCGGCCATGGGCGGTATGGGTGGCATGGGCGGCATGATGTGACCCTCACCTCCGGGTGAGTGTGATGGGGCCGGTCCTGTGGGACCGGCCCTTCCGCGTTCCGGACCGGTGGTCGCACGCGGGTGGTGCGTGCGGGTGGTGTCTTCGTGTGCGGCGCGACCGCAGGGCACCTCGGGCGCGTTCAGTCCGGGTTGCGGGCGTCGGGTTCGTGCTGCGCGTCGGGCACGGTGCCGAGCGGCAGCCGCTCCTGTTGTTGGCCCAGCAGGCTCACGATCCGGGCCACCGCCGTCACGAGGAACACCTGTCCGACGATCGCCTCGAACACGGCCAGGACGCGCATGGCCCCGGTGCCCGGCGTCAGATCGCCGTAGCCCACGGTGGTCATCGTGATGAAGCTGAAGTACGCGTAGTCGCCGGCCGCCGGCCGGGCGACCTGCGCGAAGGCCTGGTGGTGGTCCAGGACGGCGACGCCCCGGTAGAGCACGGTGAACAACATGCCGATCAACAGATAGGCGGTGAGACCGGCGGCGAGGGTGTTGACCGTCACCCGGGCGTGTTGGAACGCCCGACGCGTCACCGCCGGGATGGCCACGAGGTAGAGCAGCGCGAACAGGAACGAGGTGGTGGCCACCATGAACCGTTCCTCACCCAGTTCGATGTGCCGGGCCCACGATGTGATGACCGTGCCGACCGCCACCAGGACGAGCAGGATCCATGCGATGCGCAGCACCGGGGCCGAGACCCGGGCCCGATGCAACGACATGATGACGAGGGCGGCGAGGAACGGGTAGGCGATGACGAACCCCCACCGCACCGAGTCGATCACCGGTGAGGCGGCGATGCACACGATCGCCAGACCGAGGACGGGGAAGAAACTGTCGCGACTGAGCACGGTCCGGCGCCAGGTGGTCACGCCGGGAGCGTAGGTCGCTACCCTCCATGGCATGGAGACCTTCGAGAGCAAGATCCCACCACCCGATCCGGCAAAGTTGCTGTCGTCGTGGATGGAGTGGGAGCGGGGTGAGTCCACCCCCGGCCGCGTGATGGCCGATCTGAAGCACGGTGGTCTGGCCGAACTGCTGCGATCGTTGGCCGGGGCCGAGGGAGGGCCTGCCGGACAGTGACCGTGCCGACCGGTGACACTGTGCCGACCGGTGTGCGCGCGTCCACCGATGCACCGGTACGCGGTGGTCCACAGGTGGTGCCCCGACCCGAGTCGGCCCGTCCCGGTGGCCCGGCGCCTTGGGTGGGAAGGGTGACGCGTCCGCCCACCCTGGACGACGTGCGCGCCGCGTTGACCATGGCGCCGACACCGGTGGCGATGCCCCGGCGGGCCGATGACGGGAGGGCCTCGGCGGTGCTGGCCGCTCTCCATGGTGGACGGGGTCCGGCGGTCGACGAGGCCCACATCGTGCTGACCCGGCGCGCGGCGCATCTGCGCCATCACGCCGGTGAGGTCAGCTTCCCGGGGGGTCGGCAGGAGGCGGGTGAGGACCTCTGGACCACGGCGTTGCGGGAGGCGGCCGAGGAGGTCGCCCTCGATCCGTCCATCGTCGTGCCGCTCGGCGAACTCGATCACCTCCGCACCGTGACCAGTGAGTCGTTCATCGTGCCGTTCGTGGCCGAACTGCCGGCCTGGCCCGATCTGCGTCGTGATCCCGCCGAGGTGGAGGCCGTGCTCCACGTCCCGCTCGCCGACCTGCTGCATCCGGAGGCCTATCGAGAGGAGCGGTGGACCTTCGGTGGTCAGGAGCGGTCACTGTTCTTCTTCGACATCGTCGGTGACACGATCTGGGGAGCCACTGCGGCGATGCTGCGCAACCTGCTGACCATCGTCACCGGCACGTTCGACGAGTCCCACCGGCAGCCACCGTGGACCCTTCCCCGTCCGGAGGCGGGGTAGTCTCACCGTTTCACTCCTTTCGAGAAGGGACCGTGATGGCCGAGGTCGAGATCGGAATGGGGAAGTCGGGCCGCCGTGCGTACGGCTTCGACGACATCGCGATCGTCCCCAGCCGTCGCACCCGCGATCCGGAGGATGTCGACATCTCCTGGGAGATCGACGCCTTCCGCTTCGAGTTGCCACTCATGGGCTCGGCGATGGACGGTGTGATCAGTCCGGCGACGGCGATCGAGATCGGCCGACTCGGTGGTGTGGGCGTGCTCAACCTCGAGGGGTTGTGGACCCGCTACGCCGATCCCGAGGCCCTGTTCGTCGAGATCAGCGAACTGCCCACCGACAAGGCCACGGCCCGTATGCAGGAGATCTACCGCGAGCCGATCAAGCCCGAACTGGTGGGCCAGCGCATCCGCGAGATCAAGGCTGCCGGCGTCACGAGTTGCTGTTCGGTGACGCCGCAGCGCACCGAGTCGTTGGCCAAGGAGATCATCGACGCCGAGCTCGACCTGCTCGTGATCCAGGGCACCGTGGTGTCGGCCGAGCACGTGTCGAAGACCGTCGAACCGCTCAACCTGATGCGGTTCGTCCGCGAGATCGACATCCCCGTGATCGTGGGTGGGTGTGCGTCCTATCAGGCGGCACTGCACCTCATGCGCACCGGCGCCGCCGGTGTGCTGGTGGGTGTCGGTCCCGGACATGCGTGCACGACGCGCGGGGTCCTCGGCATCGGGGTGCCCCAGGCGACCGCGATCGCCGACGCCGCCGGCGCGCGGATTCGGCACCTCGACGAGACCGGCGTCTACGTCCACGTCATCGCCGACGGTGGCATGCGCACCGGCGGCGACGTCGCCAAGGCGATCGCCTGTGGCGCCGACGCGGGGATGATCGGGTCCCCGCTCGCCGGGGCCTACGAGGCGCCGGGCCGCGGGTACCACTGGGGCATGGCCACGTTCCACCCGACGCTCCCGCGCGGCGCGCGGGTCTACGCCGGCAAGAAGGCGTCGCTCGCCGAGATCCTCACCGGTCCCGCCCACGAGAACGACGGCACCCTCAACCTGTTCGGTGCGCTGCGCACGTCGATGGCGACCACCGGGTACGAGACGGTGAAGGAGTTCCAGAAGGCCGAGGTCATGGTGGCGCCGTCGCTCCAGACGGAGGGCAAGGCCCTCCAGCGCAGCC
>VERC01000131.1 GCA_018882825.1 Acidimicrobiia bacterium
GCGAGGGCCTCACCGAGAGCGACGCGCGCGTCGCCGGTGAGCACCCGGAACCGCCAAGGGAAGGTCCGACGGTGATTCGGGGCGGTGGCGGCCATGGCGATCAATCCACGAGATCGTCGGTCACCGGTCGATCCGGATCCATGCGCAGGTTCGAACGACGCGACCGGGCGATCTCCTCCACCACGGACAGTCGATCGTCGTCTCCGGGAGGTGGCACGGCGTCGACAGTACCGTTCACGGTGCGCACTCACGCCGGGAGGACATCCATGCCACTCATCCAGATCTCGATGCTCGAGGGTCGGACCGACGAACAGAAGAAGGCGCTGCTGGCCGCCGTGACCGATGCCGTCCACACCTCCATCGGCGCGTCCCTGCCCTCGATCCGGGTGTGGATCAACGAGTTCGCACCGGCCGACTACATGGCCGAAGGGGTCTGGCATCCGGAGCGGCCCGGAACCTGACGCCGGCGTTGACCCCGATCGGGAGCCCCGGGCTAGAGTCGAGGGGTCCTCGGGCGGAGTCCGGGTCTTCCATGGTGCATGCCGTCGCCGGCGCACCGTTCGTCCACCGGGAGATCCATGGCGCCTCGACCCGACAGCGTTCGACGACGAACCCCTTCGACCGCCCGTCGGGCGGGGGTCCTCGTCGCGGTCGGATTGGTCCTCGTCTCGTCCATGGTCTCGGGTCGGTCGGCCGATGCCGCCTCCGACGCTCGGGCCCGGCGGGCCGAGGTCCGGGCCGAGCAGGCTCGCCTCGCCGCGCAGGTCGATGTCATGGAGGGCACCCAGGCCGAGGTCCTGGCCGCTCTGGGTGTGCTCGATCAGGACGTCCGGACCCAGCAGGCCATCGTCGCCGACCTGCGTCAGCAGGCCGACGCCAGCACCGCCGAGGCCGCCCGGGCCGAGCAGGAGTCGGAGGTCACGTCCCGCGAGATCGGTCGGTTGCGGAACCGCATCGCCCGCATCGCCGTCGAGTCCTATGTCTCGCCGCCGGGGGAGGATCTCCTGCAGAGGTTCCGGGCCGCCTCGGCCCAGGAGGACGCCACCCGACAGGCCCTCCTCACCATCCAGTCCCGGGCCGACGTCGACCTCGTCGACCGACTCCGGGCCGCCAAGGGTCGACTGGCCGAGCAGATCGCCCGGGCCCAGCAGGCCCGGGCCGAGGCCGAACGCGCCCTGGCCGAGTCGACGGTCGCCCTCGAGCGCCTCGAGGCGGCCCGGGCCCGGCAGCGGACCCTGGCTTCCCAGGTCCGGTCCCGACTCGACGAACGTCTGGCCGACGCAGCCCATCTGTCTCGCCTCGACGCCGCCTTCGGAGCCCAGATCGCGGCCGAGGAGGCCGCGCTGGCCCGGGCGGTGGCCCCCATACCGCCTCCCGCGCCCGGGACGTCCACTCCCCCGACCGTCACCCGACCGGCCCTGACCACCGTGGGCGGGATCACCGTGGCGACCAGCATCGCCGATGACACCCGTGCCCTGCTCGCCGCGGCCGCTGCTGCCGGTCACCGACTCGGCGGGTACGGGTATCGCGATATCAATGTGCAGATCCAGCTGCGACGCCAGAACTGCGGCACGTCGAACTACGCCATCTGGGAGATGCCGGCCGATGCCTGCTCACCACCGACGGCCCGACCCGGGTACTCGGCCCATGAGCGCGGTCTGGCCATCGACTTCACCGCCAACGGCGCGTTCATCAACTCGCGCCGCGATCCCGCATTCGTGTGGCTCTCGGCCAATGCCGGTCGATTCGGCTTCACCAATCTGCCCAGCGAACCCTGGCACTGGTCACATCCCGGCTGACCCCGGTCGATCCGGGCCGTTCAGCGTGCCGGCGCGTCGCGACGACCGCAGGCCGTGGCGGTACCCTGACCTCGTGGCCAGTGACGTCATCGAGGACATCAGGACGCGACCGTCCGATCCGGATCTGGAGGACGGCAAGGTCGCGCACATCATCCGCAAGTCCGATCAGATGCGCGGGTACGTCATGGGTGAGGAGATCACCGCACTGTGCGGTGAGCGGTTCGTGCCCACCCGCGACCCCTATCAGTACCCGGTGTGCGAGGGCTGCCGACAGGCCCTGACGCTTCTCAACGGCGGCGACTGACTCCCACGGCCCAGCGGCCGCGCGGCCGCTCGACCATCGATTCCGCAACGGAGGTCCCGTGGAACTTCTCGACGCACTCAGGGGAACGGGAGCGGTGCGCGACTTCACCGCCGAGTCCGTCGATCGCGCCACTCTGTGGCGCATCCTCGACGTGGCGCGGTTCGCGCCCAACGGTGGCAATCGGCAGGCCTGGCACGTCACCGTCGTCGAGGATCCCGCTCAGCGTGCTGCGTTACGTGATCTCTACGTCGAACCGTGGAGCGAGTACTTCGCCCAGGTGATGGCCGGTGTCACGCCCTGGTCGCCACTCGCCGATCGCGTCGCCGAGGAGGGCATCATCGATGCCGCTCGTGCGTCGGGTCAGGGTATGGAGACGGTGCGTGCCCGCGTCGAGTCGACCTTCGCCGCGCCCGTGCAGCTCGTCGTCCACGGCGACCTGCATCGACTGGTGGCCACCGACCGCGACCTCGGCCACTACACGATGGTGGCCGGGGCCTCGATCTATCCGTTCGTGTGGAACCTGCTCCTCGCTGCGCGTGAGGAAGGACTCGGTGGTGTGCTCACCACCATGCATGCTCGGGTCGAGGCGCAGGTGAACGAACTGGTGGGTGCACCGGAGGGTCTTTCCCTGGCCTGTGTCGTGTTGCTCGGCCACCCCGTGCATCAACCGACGCGATTGCGACGCGAGTCGGTGGAGTCGTTCACCACCGTCGATCGCTTCGACGGTCCGGCCTTCACGGCGTGAGTGGCGCGTGAGCGAGGAGTGGTCGACGGTCGTGCTCGTCGTCGACTCCGACGAGCGTGAACTGGTGTCGGGCCTGTTGTGGGAGGCCGGCGTGGCCGGCATCGAGGAGATCGACCAGCCCGATGGGCGCATCGAACTGCGGGCCGGTTGTCGATCGGGGGTCGTCGAGGACGTCCGACGGTCATTGACCGAACGGTGGTCACTCGAGGTCGACCGCACCGAAGACGACGCCGGCCTCGACGACTGGCGCGAGCACGCCGTGGCGTGGCGGGCCGGTGCGAGATTCGTCGTGGTTCCAGCCTGGCAGCCCCCTCCCGAGTGGATCACCGGTGCCGACGTCGTCCTCGTGGTCGACCCCGATCGTTCCTTCGGCAGCGGTTCGCATCCCACCACCCGATCGTGTCTGGCTGCCGTCGAGCGTCTGGTGCGACCCGGCATGGTGGTGGCCGACATCGGGTGCGGCAGCGGGGTGCTGGCCATCGCCGCGGCCCGTCGGGGCGCGAGTGCCGTGCACGCCGTCGACACCGATCCGCAGGCCATCGTCGTCACCGAGGCCAACGCGCAGCGCAACGGAGTCGGTGCGCGGGTGCAGGCCGCGGTCGGCTCGGTCGAGCGGCTCGACGCCGGACGTCATGACGTGGTGCTGGCCAACATCGGTGCCGCCACGTTGTGTGAACTCGCCCCGGAACTCTGTGGGTCGGTCGCTCCCGGCGGCACGCTCGTGCTCAGCGGTGTGCTCGACACCCAGTCCGACGCCGTGATCGATGCCCACGCTGCCGTCGGATTCGATGTCACGCAGCGAGAACTCGACGGCGAATGGTGCACCATCGAACTCCGACGCCGTGACGGTTCGGACTAGGTTGCGGCGATGTCCGAGTCGAAGCCCGAGATCGTCATCCCCGACACAGCACCGCCGGCCGAACTGGTCCTCGAGGATCTGGAGGTCGGCACCGGCGCCGAAGCGGTGGCCGGTATGAACGTCACCGTCCACTACGTCGGTGTGGCATGGAGCACCAAGCGCCAGTTCGACGCCTCGTGGGATCGCAACGATCTGTTCGAGTTCCGCCTCGGTGCCGGACAGGTGATCAGCGGATGGGACGAGGGCGTGGCCGGCATGCGCGTCGGCGGCCGTCGACGCATCACCATTCCGCCCCACAAGGGCTACGGCGATCGCGGTGCCGGTGGGGTCATCGCCGGCGGTGAGACCCTCGTGTTCGTCGTCGATCTGGTGAACGTCGGCTGATCAGTTCTCGGACGGCCGCGCCGCGCGCCAGCGTGAATAGCGGCTCGGGTTGGGCCACGCCGTGAGTTCCGGAGTGATCGGTTCGAACGTGCGCGCCCGCGCGCAGCCCACCCACACACCGGTGCTGTAGGCGACGTCATCGGCGAGGTGGAGTCCGAGGAAGGTGAGCGGATCGAGATCCGGACGGCGTCGGTACCACGTGACCGCCACCGGGGCGATCACTGCGCCGGCCACCACCACCCGTAGTCGACGCGACGGAACCAGCAGGGACACCAGCAGCGTGACGGGCCACCACGGCCGCACCAGGGCACGGGCCAGCAGTCGTCCGGCACCGAGATGACCGCGCACCGTGAGGTTGGCCGCCGTCAGCATCGGTCGATCGACGCCGCGCAGGTGTCGCTCCAGTACACCGGCGGTGGCCCCCACCGTCACCGCCGCGGCCGCCGGATGTCCGGCGGCCAGCAGACCCCACGTGGCGTAGCTCCAGCCCGAGGCCTCCACCGGAACCAAGGCGCCGGGATGTCGCCGGGCCAGCGGGCCGGCCGAGGTGCCGTAGTCGAATCGTCGTCGCAGCCACGACCAGGGTCTGGTGCGGTGGCGGTGGGCGACACGCACGGTCGGTTCGTAGCGGATGGTCCACCCCGCTTCGTCCAGGCGCCACACCAGATCGACGTCCTCACCGACCGGCATCGACTCGTCGAATCCGCGCAACTCGCGGACGACCTCGGTCCGGGCGCAGACAGCCGCCGACGGGACGTAGGCGATCCGGGATCGGGCCCGCACTCGGCCGCGGTCGGGGCCCAGGTCGAGTGCCGCCTCCTCGCGTTCGTAGCGGGCCAGTCGGCTGCGGCCGGTGTCGCCCTCGGGCTCGGCGGCCACGATGCGCGGCGCCACCAGCGCCACCTGCGGATCGGTGAACTGGAGCAGCAACGGGTCCAACCAGCCCGGTCGTGGCGCGCAGTCGGCATCGACGAAGGCCACGATCGCCGTGTCGACGACACCCAGCCCGGTGTTGCGGGCCGCGCCCGGACCACCTTGGCGATCGCGCCGCAGCACGTCCACCGTCACACCGTTCGCTGTCGTCGGCGGTGTCGACACTGCCGGGTCGGTGGCATCGTCGACGACGACGATGCGCGCCACTCGACCGATCCCGTCGAGCAGGCCCGGATCGAGCACACCGCGTACCGGGATGACGACGGTGACATCGGCGAGGGTGAACGGCGACGAGTGGGGGAGGGGCTGCACCATTCCGAGATCGAGGAGTCGTCGTACCAGTCGGAGTACACCGGGCGATGACGGCACCGGGTCGCCGTCCAACAGACGATCGAGTTCGGCCGCGCCCCGTTCCGACAGTCGCACCACGCGCAGGGGTGACCCACCCATCAACACCCGACCGTCGTCGTGTCGACGCAACGATGCGTCGGCGCCGATCGTGAGTCCGACCAGATCGTCGTTCATGGCGTGGACCAACTCGTCACCCGGTCGACGAGGTCGTCGACCATCCCGGTCAGCAGGCGCTTTCCCTCGTCGGCGGTTGCGCCCGTCGGATCGCCCAGCACTCCGTTCGACGAGACGGCGCGCACACCGTCACTCCGCAGTCGGTCCACCAGTTCACCGAGCGGTGCAGTCACACCGGGAGCCATGGCGTCGGTGCGCACACACGACGGCGCGATGGCCAACAGCAACGATGTCTCGGTGCGTCCGGCGTGAGCGTCGGCTCCCGGGATCGATGGCGACCACACCAGCACCCGACGTCCCTCGGCGGTCGACAGATCGTGCACCCGTCGCAGCGCATCGAGGTTGCCGCCGTGACCGTTCACCAGCACCGTGCCGGCGAAGGCGTCGGCCGATCGCACCAGTTCGATCAGCATCGTCGCCAGTGCGTCCGTCCCGATCGACAGCGTGCCGTCGAAGTCGCCGTGTTCACCGGAGGCCCCGATCGGGATCGTCGGTCCCAGCACGCAGTCGGTGAGTCGGGCCACCGCTCCTGCGGCCACCTCCCCGGCGATGCGGGTGTCGGTGTCGAGGGGGAGATGAGGACCGTGTTGCTCGGTGCTGCCGACGGGGACGACGAGGATCGGGCGACGACCATCGACGTCGGTCCACACCAGATCGCCGAGTGCCTTCATCCCGTCATCGTCGCATCCGACGGGCCCGGTGGGCATCGCCTCAACCCGTGAGCGCCTCGAGCAGGGCCCGGGCCACGTCGGCCGGACCCGTCACCGTCACCAGGCGGGCACCGGTCGCCGCGGCCAGCACCCGGGCCTGATCGGCATCGTCGGCCGGGGCCACCACCAGCAGTTCTTCGAGCGCGCCGGCCGCCGACACCGGATCGTCGCCGGCCGTCTCCCGTCCATCGGACAGCAGCACGGTGACGCGCCGCGTCGCCTGCGACCGGGCCAACTGGTTGGCGGCGGAACGGAAGGCCAGAGCCAGATCGGTGGTGCCGTGGCCCCTCAGACGCAGGACGTCGCCGACCACCGCCTCGGGTTCGCGGGCCGCGCCCTGACCGGCGATGACCACTGCTCGATCGTCGAAGGCCACCACGCTGGTGTCATGGGGGGCGCGCCAGTAAGCGGCGGCCGCGGCCACTGCCGAGGCGGCCAGACGTCGTCCCTCCATCGACCCGGATCGGTCCAACAGCACGCACAGCGCCACATCGGGTCGCGACCACTCCCG
>VERC01000132.1 GCA_018882825.1 Acidimicrobiia bacterium
GATCGAGACGACCCAGCGCATGGCGTCGATCCTCGGCGACTGAGAACGACCGGAACAGGGAGGAACGATGATCGACACGGATGCCCCGCCGCTCCATCTGCCCGAGACCTACGCGCACGGTGTGCCCTACGAGTACTACCGCTGGCTGCGCGACAACGATCCTGTCGCCTGTCTGCCGCACCCTCGGTACCAGGGGGAGAAGTTGTGGGTCGTGACCCGTCACGAGGACGTGCAGCGGGTGTCGCGCGATGCCATGACGTTCCATAACGCGCCCGACCCGTTCATGGACGATGGCCAGAACGACCCCGCCTCGGGTGGTTCCGAACTGCTGATGATCAGTCTCGACGCGCCCGATCACATCAAGTTGCGCAAACTGATCAACAAGGGGTTCACGCCGCGACGGGTGTCGGCGCTGGGTGACATGCTCCGCCAGCGCACGAACGACATCATCGACGGTCTGGCCGATCGCGACAGTGCCGACCTCGTGCACGATCTCGCCCTGTGGCTTCCCTTGCACGTGATCGCCGACATGGTCGGCGTGCCCGAGGCCGATCGGGCGATGGTCTTCGACTGGACGGAGAAGACGTTCGGATTCGATCCGACGACGACCGCCGAGGAGCGGGGACAGGCCGCGGCCGACATGTTCGCCTACGCCGATGCGATGTGTGCCGAGCGGGCCAGCGACACCGTGCCCCGCGACGATCTCATGAGTGTCCTGCTCAACGCCGAGGTGGAAGGGGAGAAACTCACCGCCTTCCAGATCGAGCTGTTCTTCATGCTCTTGCAGAACGCGGGTTCGGAGACGACGAGGAACCTGATCACCACGGGAACGCTGGCGCTCCTGCAGCATCCCGATCAGTTCGAACTCGTCCGCAACGATCTCACGTTGGTGCCTGCCGCCATCGAGGAACTGCTCCGCTTCTCGACCCCCGTCATCCACTTCACCCGCACCGCCGCAGTCGACACCGAACTCGGCGGCCACCACATCGCCGCCGGTGAACGGGTGCTCATGGTCTATGCATCGGCCAACCGCGACGAACGGGCCTTCACCGACCCCGACCGGGTCGACGTCCGACGCGATCCCAACGACCATGTGGCCTTCGGAGCCGGCGGCCCGCACTTCTGCCTCGGCGCCAGTCTGGCCCGCATCGAGGGACGGGTGATGTTCGAGGAGATCCTCACCCGGTTCGAGGGACTGCGTGTCGTCGGCGATCCGGCCTCCTTCGACCGGGTGCACTCGAACCTCATCGACGGGTACAACCACGTGCCCATCGAGTGGGACGCCATCGCGCCTGCTCGCTGATCCGACCCCACACGCCACCGCGCTGCCGTTCGACGCCGACGCCGACGTCGGGTGTGCACGCGCCGGGGGCCGGCCACCGCAGTGGTGACCGGCCCCGAGTCGACCGTCGGATCCGGGTTCAGGCCTTGACGGCCTCGATGTCGAGCTGGAGCTTGATCCTCTCGCCGACGAGCACGCCGCCCGTGTCGAGGGCGACGTTCCACTCGAGGCCCCAGTCGCGTCGATCGATCTCGCCGGTGGCGGTGAAACCGGCGCGCGTGCCGCCCCATGGATCGCCGCTCACGCCGTCGAACTCCAGCTCGAGGGTGACGGGCTTGGTGATGCCCTTGATCGTGAGGTCACCGGTCAGGACGTAGTCGGAACCGCTCCCGGTGACCTGCGTGCTGGTGAAGGTCATCGTGGGGAACTGCTCGACGTCGAAGAAGTCGGCGCTGCGCAGGTGTTCGTCCCGACCGGCATCGCCGGTGTCGACCGAGGCCATCTCGATCTCGGCGGCGACCGTCGAGGACAGCGGGTCCTCGGCGATGGTGACGGCTCCGGTGACGACTCCGAAGCGGCCGCGGACCTTGGCCACCACCAGGTGGCGTGCGGTGAAACCGAGCGTGGTGTGGGACGGGTCGATCGTCCACGTGCCGGGGGTGAGGTCGTCCAGACCGCTCATGATGTGCTCCTTGGGAAGAAGGGGATGGGGTTTCTTGCGATCGCAAGTATTACCCGAAGTCCTTGCGGACGCAACCTCTTCGACGTCGCGGGCCTAGACTGGAGCCATGGCCCCTGACCCGGCACGATGGCTCGAACCCGAGGAGATGCGGGCGTGGCGGGCCTTCGTCGACGCCCAGGCGGCGGTCTCCGCCGGCACCGAGGCCGACCTGATGGCGGCCCACGGCCTCAGCGCAGGGGAGTACGGGGTGCTCGTCCACCTCTCCGAGTCGCCCGACGATGGTGCACGCATGTGCGATCTCGCCGATGCGCTGCATCTGTCTCCCTCGGGCCTCACCCGACGCATCGACGCCATGGTCCGGTCCGGTCTGGTGCGTCGGGAGCCGTCACCGGACGATCGCCGGGTCATGCGTGCGGTGCTCACACCCGAGGGGCGTGCCCGCCTCGAACGGGCGGCCCCCGACCATGTGGCCAGCGTTCGGCGGAACTTCGTCGATCGCCTCTCGCCGACACAACTGCGTGCTCTCGCTGATGCGCTCCGGGCGATCGCGCCCGAACGCACCGGAAACTGAACGGGACCCGTCAGCCGATCAGACGGTGACGAGCAACATCAGGGCGATGGCGAAGGCGCTGGCCGCGCCGATCACCAGTGCCCGCGAGCGCACTCGGGCGGTGGTGCGCACCGTGGTGGCCGCCAGGTGACCGCGAAGTGACAGGACCAGGGCGACGCCGGTCACCGCCACCAGTGCGATGGCGACCAGATGGTCGATCCCGGTGAACGGATGGACCAGCCGGTCGAACAGGGTCTGCTCGTCGGGTACGGCGTGGGCCAGCAGCGCCATCGGGCTCTCCTCGGTGTGATCGGCAGGGCCCGAGCGTAGTGAGGCCGAGCGACGTCCACGCGACCCCGGCCTCGTCGGGCGGGTCGGACCGTGCGCAGTCGGGTCGGTGGTCGGCCATGATGGGGCGGTCCGAGTGGGGTGCTCGAGGGGGAGACAGTGGACGAAGACGCAGTGGCCCGGTTCCAGATGACCGGTCAGGACGTTCCGTGGTTGTTGTCGCGTCTGGCCGAGCGTCGGCCCGATCATCCGGTGCTGGTGTGGGAGCCACGATCGGGGGCCACTCGGTCGTGGACCTACGCCGAGTTCTGGACCGAGGTGCGACGACTGGCCGTGGGTCTACGCGCCCGCGGCATCGCCAAGGGTGACCGGGTGCTCATCCACTCCGACAACAGTCCGGAGATGGTCATGGCCTGGTACGCCTGCGCCACCGTCGGGGCTGCTGGAGTCACGACCAACACGCGGTCGGTGGCGGCCGAACTCTCGTACTTCATCGATCACACGAAGGCCGTGGCCGCCATCACCCAGCCCCAGTACGCGGCACTGGTGGCCGAGAGCGGACCGTCGCTGTCGTTCATCGCCGTCACCGCCGACAACTCCGGCGAAGCCGCCACCGAAGGACAGTCCACTCCCGGCCAGATCGCCTTCGACGACCTTTTCGGCGCGGTGGAGGACTTCGTGCCCCGTCCGGCCGAGCCGATGCTGCCGGTGGGCGTGATGTTCACCTCGGGGACCACGTCGCGTCCCAAGGCGGTGGTGCACACGCACGCCAACACGCTGTGGGGCACACGGATCGGACCCGACAACATCGGCGCCGATCCCGACTCGGTGTACCTGATCTTCCTGCCCTTCTTCCATGTCAATGCCCAGTCGTGGTCGATGTGGTCGATCCTCGGCGTCGGCGGCACGGTGGTGCTCCAGCCCAAGTTCTCCTCCAGTCGGTTCTGGGAGGTGGTGGTGGCCCACGGAGTCACCCACATCTCGTTGATCCCGTTCGTCTACCTGGCCGTGCAGGGCCAGCCCATCCCCGAGAACAAGTTGCGAGCAGCCGTGTTCGGCGCCATCGCGCCGCCGCTCGAGCAACTCCTCGGCTGTCGGGTGCTCGCCGCCTACGGGATGACCGAGACCGTCACCCACGCCACCCGTTCCGGTCTGCACGGCGACGTGCCCCCCGGTTCGCTGGGTCGGGCCACGCCCGGGTACGAGACCCTCATCGTCGATCCCGAGACGGGGGAGATCCTCGAGGACGGTCGCGTCGGCGAACTGTGGGTGCGTGGAACCCGCGGCATCCAGGTGTTCCTCGAGTACCTCGACAACCCCGAGGCCAACGCCAAGGCGTTCACCGAGGACGGGTGGTTCCGCACCGGGGACATGGTGCGCATGGGCGACGGTGGCGCCATCTTCTACACCGAGCGTGACAAGGACATGCTCAAGGTGGGCGGTGAGAACGTGTCCTCCAAGGAGGTCGAGGACGTGTGCCGCACCGTGCCGGGTGTCGGTGACGTGCAGGTCGTCGGTCGCTCGCATCCGATGCTCGACGTCGTCCCGGTGGCCTTCGTCATCAAGGCTCCCGGCGCACCCGCCGACGCCGAGTTGGAGGCGGCGATCATCGCCAAGTGCACCGAGAACCTCTCGGACTTCAAGGTGCCCCGTGCCGCGTACTTCGTGGACGACTACCCGCGGGCCACTCTGGAGAAGGTGGCCAAGAACAAGTTGCGCGAACTGGCCGACTCGTTCCCCGAACCCTTCTGAGGCACCCATGACGCTCTCGCCGTTCGACGAGTACCCCATCCATCAGGTCCCCAGGCCGATCGCGCTGCCGGGCACGACCGACCGCAACGCCTACGGCCGTTACTGGTTCGGCGCATCGCACCGCGACGGCGCCTTCCAGATCGAGATCGCCTTCGGCCGCTACCCGAACCTCCAGGTGCAGGACACGTCGGTGTCGATCTCCGATGGGGTCACTCAGCACGCCTTCCACGGTTCACGTCGGGCCCCGGTCGATCCCTCCGATCTGTCGGTCGGGCCGGCCCGCCTCGAGATCCTCGAGCCGTTCCGGCACCTGCGCTACTCGGTGGACCCCAACGACACCGGCATCACCTGTGACATGGAGTGGCGGGCCCGCGTCGGCGCGCTCCTCGAGGATCACACCGTCATGACCGACGGTCCCCACACGATCATCGACATGGCCCGCTACCTGCAGTTCGGGACGTGGGCCGGATGGGTCGACGTCGACGGGACGCGCACCGAGTTCTCCCACGACGAGGTGGTGGGGATACGCGACCGTTCATGGGGCGTCCGTCCCGTCGGCACCCAGGCGCCGGGACGGCCCTCGTCCGGACCGCCGAACGCGTGGCTGTGGTCGCCGATCCACTTCGAGGCCGAGTGCGTGGTGGCGGGGTGGTTCCAGCGTCCGGGGGGCGAGTTCTGGCGCGCCGACGGACATCGGCTGGCCATCGTCGATCCGGTCCCGGCCTCGGTGTCGCTCGACGACGCCTCGGTGCGACGGGCCGATCCCGTCGGTCAACGACTCACGTTCGCCTCGGGCACCCGCTGGGTCACCGACGTGGCCATCGACCTGCACACCGAGGGCGGGCCGACCTCGGTGCTCGAGCTCGATCCGTTGCTGCGCTTCGACATGCGTGCCCTCGGCTATCAGAACCCCGACTGGGGTCACGGCGTCTGGCACGGTGAGCTGGAGATCGGCCGCGAGGACTGGACCTTCAGCGAGATCCACCCGCAGGACCCGACCCACCAGCACGTCCACCATCTGGTGCGGGCCCGTCTGGACGGCGCCGAGGGCGTGGGGATCTTCGAGCAGATCATCTTCGGGCCGCACACCCAGTTCGGGTTCACCGACGTCCTCGACGGTGCGCCGTGATCACGCGCCCGGTGCGCGGCCGGCGCGCCGTCACCGTGCAGTGAGCGACGACCTGCGTTCGATCGTCGGCGTGTACGACGCCGACGGCACGCTGGCGGGGGAGGTGAGGTACTGGTTCGGGGCCCGGATCGGTCGCGCTCATTGTGATCTGTGCGACATCTCGCACGGAACGTTCCGGGCCAAGCCCGCGTGGGCCTCGATGGTGGCCCGCGCCCGGGTGCCGATCGAGACCTGGCACCGCGACGATGCGCCGGTCGAGGTGTTGGCCGCCACCGGCGGGCGACTGGCCGCCGTCGTCGCCGTCACCGACCGCGGGGTGGTGCCGTTGCTGGGCCCGGCGGAACTGGCTGCTCTCGACGGCGATGTCGACGCCTTCGCCCTCACCCTCGATCGCTCCGTCATCGCCCGGGGCCACGCGCCGCTGTTCGGACGGTGACGCGCCGGACCCGGTGGCAGTATCGGGCATGACCGACTTCGAATACCCGCAACCACCGTCGATCGCCGACTGGAACCGACTCCTCGATGGCCGCGTGGCCGTCATCACCGGCGGCGGCACCGGCATCGGCGGCGCCATCTCCCGTCTGTTCGCCGAACACGGCGCGCACGTCGAGGTCATCGACATCGACGAGGCGGTGGCGGTCGAGGCCGTCGCCGACATCGAACGGGCCGGAGGATCGGCCCGGGCCCACGTCGCCGACGTCACCGACTGGTCCCGACTCCAGGCGGCGGCCTCGGTCGTGCTCGACGCACATCCGCACGTGCACGTGCTCGTCAACAACGTCGGCGATTTCCGTCCCTTGGTCAGGTTCCGCGACTCGGGGCCGTCCGACTGGCAGCGCATGATCGAGTTGAACTTCCTCCATGTGGTGGGAGCGACACGGCTGTTCGTGGAGTCGATGATCGCCAACGGTTCGGGTTCGATCGTCAACGTGCATTCCGTCGAAGGACTGCGGGGGTACCCGGGTGAGCCGGTCTACGGAGCGATGAAGGCGGCCACCGCCAAGTTCGCCACCGACATGGCCGTCCATCTCGGTCGTCACGGTGTGCGTGTAAACGGCATCGGTCCGGA
>VERC01000133.1 GCA_018882825.1 Acidimicrobiia bacterium
GCGACCGCCCCGGGCCGTCCGTCCCCGATCCCTGCCCCGACGACGAGCCGCCGGACGCGAGGAGGGGGAGCGCTCTCGCGCTCCCCCTCCTCCACGACTGCGGTGCGGGGTCAGGCGCCCTTGGCCGAGGCCTTCAACTTGGCACCGGCGCTGACCTTGGCCGCCTTGGTGGCCGGCACCTGGATGGTCGCACCCGTCTGGGGGTTGCGGGCCGTGCGGGCCTTGCGGTGCGTCTGCTCGAAACTGATGAACCCGGGGAGGGTCAGCTTCTCGGTGCCCTTGGCCACCACCTCGTGGGCGATGTCCTCGAACGACTTGAGGCACTTCTCCACGTCGGCCTTGGACTGTCCGGTGCGGTTGGCGATCTCGGCGATCAGCTCGCTCTTGGTCATGGCTTCCTCCTGTCGGTCCGGCTCACCGGCCCGGGTGCTCCGGCGGCCGGTCTCCCGGTCGCCTTTCGGACTCGGGCAGGACCGCCCGATGCCCCTAGAGCATGACTGCCGGAGGGCCACCGATGGTGGATGGGGCCCGGAGGACCGCATGAACATGCAGAAATCCGAGTAGGCCCAGTCCAGGGGCTCAGTCGGATGGGTCGTCGTTCATCATGAACCCGGCGGCATGGACGAAGTACCCCATCATGCGGGCCTCGTCCTCCTCGTCGAGCTCTCCCGCCGCCGCCGCCTCGACCACCGCCGCCGTCATGTGCACCAGCCAGGCGTCGCGTTCGGCCTCCCCGATCACGAACGGGGCATGACGCATCCGCAGACGGGGGTGTCCACGACGTTCGCTGTAGGTGGAGGGCCCGCCCCAGAACTGGACGAGGAACATCCGCAGGCGCTCGGCCGCCCCGTCGAGGTCGTCGGGCGGATACAGGGGGGCGAGGACCGGATCCTCGATCACCCCGGCGTAGAAGCGCGCCACCAACCGGTCGAAGAAGGCCTCGCCGTCGACCCGTTCGAAGAGCGGCTGCTCGAAGGGGATCGGTCGCCGCTCGGGTCGTTCGTCGGTCATCGGGCGTCGAGCGCGGCCCGGACCTCGGCCACGAACGCCCCCGCCCCGAGGGGCCCGGCACCAGCGAGGATCCGACGCATGAGCGCGGAACCGATGACCACCCCGTCGGCCTCGGTGGACACCTGCACCGCCTGCTCGGGTGTCGACACCCCCACGCCGACCAGCACGGGCTTGTCGGTGACGGCCTTCAGCCGTCGGGCGATGACCAACGAGGAGGCGGCCAACGAGTCGCGCTCCCCCGTTACCCCGAGCAGGCCGACGGCGTAGACGAACCCCCGGGCCCGCGCCACCACCCGGGGCAAGCGTTCGTCGGGCGCCGTGGGGGCCGCCAGCATCACCGTCTCGACCCCGGCGGCATCGGCCGCGGTGGCCCACGGTCCGACCTCCTCCAGGGGGAGATCGGGGAGGATCGCCGCGCTCACCCCGGCCCCGGCCAGCGACGAGGCGAACCGTTCGAGGCCCATGTGGAAGGCGAGGTTGTAGTAGGTCATGACCGCCACGGGCACGCCGGCATCGAGCGTGCGCAGGCGATCGAGGATCGTGAGCGGGGTGGCGCCCTGCCGCAGCGCCGTCTCGCTCGCCTCCTGGATCACCGGACCGTCCATCACCGGATCGGAGAACGGGATCCCGATCTCGACGGCATCGGCTCCGGCGTCGGCCACGGCCCGGACGATGTCGACCCAGTCGTCGCCGAGACCGCCGGTGACGTAGGGGACGAGCAACTTGCGCCCGGCGTTGCGGGCGGCGCGCAGCGACGTCTCGAGGGTGCCAGGTTCGGATGGTGCGACGGGAACGACGAGACCCTCGTCGGCCAGTGACGCGCCCGTCACCCCAGGACGTCCATCATCTGGGCCACGTCCTTGTCGCCCCGACCCGACAGGTTGAGCAGGACCGTGCGGCCGGCCAGCGCGGCGCGATCGCGACTGACCCAGGCCAGCGCGTGGGCCGGCTCGAGCGCCGGGATGATGCCCTCGGTCCGACTCAGCAACTGGAAGGCGTCGATCACCTCGGCATCGGTGACCTGTTCGTAGCGAGCCCGACCGATGGAGGCGAGGTGGGAGTGCTCCGGTCCGACGCCGGGATAGTCGAGACCGGCCGAGATGGAGTGCGCCTCCTGCACCTGACCGAACTCGTCCTGCATGAGATAGCTCTTCATGCCGTGCACGACGCCGGGCACGCCCCGGCCGACCGCGGCACCGCCGGCCGGTTCGACCCCGACCAGTTCGGCCTCGGTGTCGGCGAACCCGCTGAAGATCCCGATGGCGTTCGAACCCCCACCGACGCAGGCGGTGACGACGTCGGGCACTCCCCCGTCGAGCAGTTCGGCACACTGCTGGCGCGATTCGGTGCCGATGACGGTGTGGAACTCCCGCACCATCCACGGGTACGGATGCGGACCCATGACCGAACCGAGGCAGTAGTGGGTCGACTCGACGGTGGCCACCCAGTCGCGCATGGCTTCGTTCACCGCGTCCTTGAGGGTGCGACTCCCCGACATGGCCGGCACGACCTCGGCACCCAACAGGCGCATGCGGAAGACGTTCAGCGCCTGGCGCTGCATGTCGACCTCGCCCATGTACACCATGCATTCCATGCCCAGCAGGGCGGCGGCGGTGGCCGAGGCCACCCCGTGCTGGCCCGCACCCGTCTCGGCCACCAGACGTGTCTTGCCCATGCGACGGGCCAGCAGGGCCTGACCGAGCACGTTGTTGATCTTGTGGCTACCCGTGTGATTGAGGTCCTCACGCTTGAGCAGCATGCGCACCCCGAGTTCCTCGGACAGTCGATGGCACTCGGTCAGCGGTGAGGGGCGGCCGGCGTAGTCGGCCAACAGGGCGTCGAGCTCTCCGCGGAACGTCGGATCGGCCCACGCGCTGCGGAACGCCTTCTCCAGCTCGAGACAGGCGGGCACGAGGGTCTCGGGGACGAAACGTCCGCCGAACTCTCCGAAACGACCGCTGGTTGACGGTTCGGGCAGCGACATGGGGAGGAGGCTAGGCCCGGCCCGGGTCGATCGCGTACTCCGACAACGCGGCGCGCGCCGCCTCCACGAAGCGTTCGACGGCGCGCGGGTCCTTGCGACCCCGCGCCGCCTCCACGCCACTCACCACGTCGACCCCCCATGGACGCACTCGGGCGACGGCGGCTGTGACGTTGTCCGGGTGGAGACCACCGGCGAGCACGAGTCGGCGCTGTGACGACAGACCGTCGATCACCGACCAGTCGAAGGTCTCGCCGGAGCCGGGGGCCGGGGAATCGACGAGGATCGCGTCGAGGTCGTACTCGTCGAGTCGGGCCAGACGGTCGTCGTCAGCGGTGAAGCAACCGATGAGGAAGGGGGCGACATCGCGCACGGCGGCGGCGAACTCGGGACTCTCGTCGCCGTGCAACTGGACCGCCGCCACCCCGGAGCGTCGGACCGTGGCCCTCACCTCGTCGACGGTGGCGCCCCGGAACACCCCCACGGTGAGCAGGTCGACCGGGAGGTGTCGCACCATGGCCGACACCTGGTCGACATCCACACGACGGGAGGACTCGGCGAAGATGAAGCCCACGGCGTCGGCACCGGCCCGGTGGGCGGCCAGGGCGTCGTCGAGCGACGTGGTCCCGCAGATCTTCACGAACGACATCGGGTGCGACGCTACCGCCGCACCCGATGTCGGTTCGGAGGTGCCTCAGGCGTCGACCATCCGGCCGCTGAGGTACTCGTCGTAGGCGGCGAGGTCGAGGTGGCCGTGACCGCAGTAGTTGAACAGGATGACCTTCTCCTGTCCGGACTCGCGGGCCTGGATGGCCTCGTCGATGGCCACGGCGATGCCGTGGCCGGCTTCGGGCGCAGGCACCTTGCCCTCGGCGTTGGCGAACTTGATCGCCGCGTCGAACACCTTGCCCTGGGAGATGGCAACGGCCTCCATGCGCTTCTCCTTGACCAGCTTGGAGATGATCGGGGAGTCACCGTGGTAGCGGAGGCCACCGGCATGGATGGACGGCGGCATGAAGTCGTGACCGAGGGTGTACATGGGCATGAGCGGGGTCATGCCGGCCACGTCGCCGAAGTCGTACTCGAAGCGCCCCTGGGTCAGCGTCGGGCACGAGGACGGCTCCACCGCCACCAGTCGCACGCTCTCGTCGGGCACGAACGGGAACGAAAGTCCGCCGAGGTTGGAGCCGCCACCACATGGAGCGATGACGACATCGGGCAGATCCTCGCCGGCCGCCCGCAACTGCTCCCGGGCCTCCAGACCGATCACCGTCTGGTGGAGCAGCACGTGGTTGAGCACCGAACCGAGTGCGTAGTGCGAGTCGTCACGACCGACCGCATCGCGCACTGCATCGGAGATGGCGGCGCCCAGTGAACCGGGGCTCGACGGATCGTCGACCGGTGACGGCACGACCTCTCCGCCCCACACCTGCATCATGATCTTGCGATAGGGCTTCTGCTCGAAGGAGGCACGGACCATGTACACCATGCACTCCATGTCGAACTGGGCCGTGGCGAACGACAGTGCCGTGCCCCACTGGCCGGCGCCCGTCTCGGTGGTGAGACGGTTGATGCCCTCCTGCTTGTTGTAGAAGGCCTGCGGCACCGCGGTGTTCGGCTTGTGTGATCCGGCGGGCGACACCGACTCGTCCTTGAAGTAGATGCGGGCCGGCGTGTCGAGCATCTTCTCGAGCCGCTCGGCGCGCACCAGCGGGGTGGGTCGCCACAGACGGAGGATGTCGAGCACCTCACCCGGGATGTCGATCCACGGATCGGGCGACATCTCCTGCATGATCAGTGCCATGGGGAACAACGGGGCGAGATCGTCCGGTGTCACCGGCTCGCGCGTGCCCGGGTGCAACGGCGGGTCCATGGGTGAGTCCAGCCGGGGCAGGATGTTGAACCACGCGGTGGGCAGCGCGGCTTCGGGCATGTGGTAACGGGTCATCGGACGCTCCAGATGTCGACGGGCGCCCGAGATCCTAGGGTGCGCTCAGCCCTCGGGTGAGGGGTCGACGGTCGCAGGAGCGGCCCACAGCGCCGCCACCGCCGCCCGCGGATCACCGCTGGTGACGAGGTGCTCGCCCACCAGCACCGCGTGGTACCCGGCGTCGGCCAACACGACCGCATCGTCGGGGCCGGTGATCCCCGACTCGGCCACCCGGACCACCCCGGCGGGAATGAGCGGCGCCATGCGCACGGCCCGGTCCGTGTCCACCTCGAACGTCACGAGGTCCCGTTGGTTCACCCCCACCAGATCGGCCCCGGCGCGCAGGGCCCGATCGAGTTCGGGCTCGTCGTGGACCTCCACGAGGGCATCGATGCCCAACTCGCGGGCCAGTCCCACGAAGGCCTGCAACTCGGCATCGTCGAGGGCGGCGGCGATGAGCAGCACGCAGTCGGCGCCCATGATGCGGGCGTCGCACACGTCCCGGGCGCTGACCGTGAAGTCCTTGCGCAGGACCGGCAACGCACAGGCCCGACGGGCTGCCACCAGATCGTCGACGGAGCCGCCGAAGAAGTCGACGTCGGTCAGCACCGACAGGCACGCCGCACCACCGGCGGCGTACTCGGTGGCCAACACCGTCGGGTCGAGGCCGACGGCCAGGTCCCCCTTCGAGGGCGAGCGACGTTTGATCTCGGAGATGACGGCCATCGAGCCGGTCGCCGCCACCGCAGCCAAGGCCTCGCGGAATGGACGGGTCGGCTCCGTCGCCAGTGCCCGGCGGAGGAGTTCGTCGAACGGTCGGTCGTCGGACTCCGCGGCGCGACGGTGCGCGGCGAGGATGCGGTCGAGGTACGTCGTCAGGACGGGAGTCCCTTGCCGGCCGCGGTCGGCGTCGCCATGATCATCTCGGCCGGAGCGGCGAGCAGGTCACCGAACGACCCGACCAACTCCGCCATCGCCGGCGAACCGGCGTGCACGCCCAGAGCGTCACCATCGGTGTAGAGCTCGAACACCCAGATCACGTCGGCGTCGGCGGCATCGAGGTGGAACGAATAGACGAGCGTCCCCTCCTCCTCGTGGACGGTGGGCAGCATGCGTTCGAGTGCCGCGACTGCCTCGTCGCGCTTGCCGGGTTGCGTGGTCAGTTTCACGAACAGCGAGGTCTGGGCCATGGCCGCAGACACTACCGGTCGTTCTCAGCGTCGTCGCTCGGCCGAGATGCTGCGGGAGATGGCCTGCAGCGGGGCGACGACGAACGACAGTCCGGCCAGCGCCAGCCCGACGACGCCGACGGCGATGAGGAACGGGAGCGCGATCAGGAACCCGAGCGCCACGCCGGCGATTCCACCGAGCAACAGGAGCACGGGGAGCATCTGGATGGACCGGTCCACCTCCGTGCCCGCCACGCCCTCGTCGTCGAGCAGGCGCGGATCGACGTCGTCGTCGGCATCGTCGATGGGGACGAAGACGAACGAGTCGTCCCGACGTCGCACGGCCGAGGGGCGAGAGGGCTCGCCCTGACGACGGGCGTCGTGAGCGGCACGACGGACCGGGTCACCCAGCACGGCCCAGGCCTCGTTGATCGACCGCATCTCCACCTCGGCCGCCGCACGCGCCGCCGGGTCGGAATGGGCATCGGGATGGTGGGTCCGGGCCAATCGCAACCACGCCTGGCGCACCTCGGCGTCGGTGGCCTCGGGGCTCACCCCCAACCGGTCGTAGAGGCGATCACCCATCACCGCACCGTCCCCGGCTCCACCACGGTGGCAGGCAACGGGCCGCTCGACGACTCGAGTTCGAC
>VERC01000134.1 GCA_018882825.1 Acidimicrobiia bacterium
GATGAACTCGGCCGAGTACCTCGAGGCGTTGTTCGCCTGCTTCAAGGCGTCACTGGTGCCGGTGAACACCAACTACCGGTACGTGGCCGACGAGTTGGCCTACCTGTGGACCGATGCCGGGGTCGGGGCGGTGGTGTTCCACGGCTCGTTCACGGCCAACATCGAGCAGGTCCGGGCCCGTGTGCCGGGTGTCCGGCTGTGGTTGTGGGTCGACGACGGTGTCGGCGGGTGCCCCGGGTGGGCCGAGCCCTACGAACCGGTGGCCGCCGGCGGTGCCCGCCGCGGCCCCGATGCACCGCTCCGTGCGGGAGACGACCTCTACCTGCTGTACACGGGGGGCACGACCGGTATGCCCAAGGGAGTGATGTGGCGGCAGGACGACCTGTTCTGCGTCCTCAACCGGGCCTCGGCGATCAAGTACCCGGAGGCCGATGGTGTCGCCTCGGTGCGCGGCATGCTCCTCGCCGCGGGTGACGAGCGATCCCGCAGCATTCCCGCGGCACCGTTGATGCACGGGACGGCCGCCTTCAGTTCCTTCGGCATCCTCGACTCCGCCGGTGCGATCGTGCTCACCGACGACCCACGCTTCGATGCCGTGGCGCTGCTCGACACGATCGAACGCCACCGCGTCACCGATGTGGCCATCGTCGGTGACGCCTTCGCCCGCCCGCTCCTCGACGCGCTCGACGCCTCACCCGGTCGATGGGACCTGCGCAGTCTCCGGGTGATGCTGTCCTCGGGCGTGATGTGGTCGGCCCCGGTGAAGGAGGGCCTGCTGCGGCACGTCCCGCAGTTGTTGTGCGTCGACACCCTGGGATCGTCGGAGGCCGTGGGTCTGGCCCGGTCGATCTCTTCGAACCGGGGCACGGCCCGCACTGCCGGCTTCTCCCTCGGTCCGGACGCCCAGGTGATCCGGGACGACGGCACGCCGGTGGAGCCGGGATCGGGCGAGGTCGGTCTGGTGGCCATCGCCGGTCGCGGTCCGATCGGCTACTTCGGTGATCCGGAGAAGTCGGCGGCCACCTTCCGCATGATCGGTGGTCGCCGGTGGACCACGCCGGGCGATCACGCCACCGTCGATGTCGACGGCACGGTGACGCTGCTGGGGCGCGGCTCGGGGTGCATCAACACCGGTGGCGAGAAGGTGTTCCCCGAGGAGGTGGAGGAGGCGCTCAAGACCCATCCGTCCGTGGCCGACGCAGTGGTGATGGGCGCGCCCCACGAACGGTTCGGTCAGCAGATCGTGGCCTTCGTCGAACCGGTGGGCGGTGTCGAGCTCGGCGAGGACGAGTTGCGCGACCACGTGCGGACCAGGTTGGCCGCCTACAAGGTGCCGCGTCTGGTGGCCGTCGTTCCCGACATCGGTCGGGCCGTGAACGGCAAGGTCGATCAGGCCCGGTGGCGGACCGAGGCCGCCCGACTGTCCACGGCCGAGTGAATCTGGGCGAGACTCCTCCCATGGCCACGGCCGATTCCGCCACGACCGATGCCGACGGCGAGGAACTCTCCGTCGGCTCCGAGCCCGGCAACCCGCGTCTCGACCGGTGGTTGCGTCGGACGACCACGCCGCTCGACGCATTGGCCCTCTGCACCATCTGGCTCACCATGGTGCCGTTGGGGGCCCTGCATCGGGTGGGCGAGTCGCGGGCCGCCTGGTGGTACGGGGCCCGCATCGCCATCTCGGCGGTGTACCTCGTCGACATCCTCGTGCGCACGGCGCTGGCCAAGCGCAAGCTCCACTATTTCGTGACCCACCCGGTCGGAGTGCTCTCGGTCGTCGTCCCGGCGATCCGACTCATCTTCTCGCTGCGGCTGCTGCGCGCGATGTTCCGCAAGGGCAATCTCGGACACTTCCTGATCGTGGCCGTGGTGCTGATGGCCAACTTCACCGTGATCGTCTACGGCTTCGAACACCGGGATCCCTCGGCCAACATCCACACGCTGGGCACCGCGATCTGGTGGGCCTGCGTCACGGTGTTCACGGTCGGCTACGGCGACTACTACCCGGTGACGACCGGCGGACGGTTGTTCGCCGTGCTGTTGATGGCCCTCGGACTCGTCGTGGCCGCGGTCATCACCGCGCAGATCGCCTCCACCTTCATGGATCAGGCCGCAGCCCGGCGAGCGACGGCCCCCGACGCGGGACCGATCGACGCGCCATCGACCTCACGGGTGGAGGAGGCCATCGCCCGCATCGAAGCGACCGCCCAGCGCATCGAGGACCGCCTCGGCCAGATCGAGAAGTCGGCGCCGGGGTCGACGGGAACCTGAGGTCGAGTCACACGAGGTCGCGGTGGCGCATCCACTGGATCGACAACCAACCCCAGATCGGCGGCAGGTAGGCGGTGAACAAGCGGGCCGTGAACGTGGTGGCGATGGCGGCCTGATCGGGAACACCGGCGGCGGTGAACCCGGCGATGAGTCCGGCCTCGATCACCCCGATGCCGCCCGGCACCGGGGCGATGCCGCCGAGCACCGAGGCCACGGTGTTGATGATGATCAACTGCATGAGTCCGAGGTCATGGCCGTACATGTGCAGCGCCGCCCACAGCACCATGGCGTAGAACACCTGAGAGAGCAGATTGCCGCCCAGCATGAGTGTGCCCTTGCGCGGATCGCGCATCACGCCGCGCAGGTTCCCCCACGCCGACCGCAACTGGGGCATGACCAACCCGCCGATGCGGTGACGCAGGGCCGGGATCCCGAAGGCGATGGCCGTGAGCACGGCCAGCACCGCAGCGACGATGAACACCTTGGAGGCGATGCCACCGGCACCGCTGGACGGGATGTGGAACGACCCGGCCCCGGTGAGGATGGCCACCGTGAGCACGACGACCTCCACCGTGCCCGAGGCCACCGAGTTGAGGAGGCTGGAGGTGACGGCCACGGCGGCGGCCAGGCCCTGCTTCTGGAAGAACCGCACCTGCAGGGCGATGGTGGTCACGCCGCCACCGGCGAGACCGGTGAACTTCGTGCCGACCTCGAGCAGCAGCACGGGACGCAGCGGCAGCTTCTTCGACACCGATCCCAGCACCGACAGTGACAGGCCGAGGATCGGCACCTGGGCGAACAGGATCACGGCTGGCAGCCACCACCAGTCGGCCCCGCGGAACATCGATCCCCACTCGACGTGCGAGAACTCACCGATCAACAGGTAGATGCCGAGGACGGTGAAGGCGGCGATGACGATCGAACTGGGGGCGACCCGACGCAGTTCGGTGAGCTTCGGTGCCTCCGTGCCGGTCGACGCGGCGATGGCGGTGCGCAGGGCCGCACACCGCTTCTTGGCGTTCCCCGCCGTGCGCCGGTTCACGCGCGAGAGCGCCGAGGTCTGCAGGACCGGCAGCAGGGCGACGATGCCGTCGTCGCCCAACGCCGTGCGCGCCGCGGCGACGGCACGATCCTCGGTGGTGAGCTCGGCGCACGTGACGAGCAGTGCCACCCGATCGGCCAACATCGCGTCGTCGTCGGGGTCGCCGTCGGCGGTGGCCAGGTCGGTGAACTCCACCGAGGATGCGTCGCGACTGCGGAACTGTCCGGCCCAGATGCCGCCATGGGCGATACCGGCGGCGTGCAACTTCGTCAGTTCGCTCCACATCGAGGACATGACGGCATCGGTGACCTCGACATGATCTTCGGCGGCGAAGGTGGCACCGTCAGCGACGGTGGCGAGCAGGGTGGCGTCGCGGCGCTCGCCGATCCGCGCCGCGAGCTCGACCCGGGGCACGGCGACCCCTCGGCGCTCGGCCAGCAGGAGGAGGAAGGCATGGTGCTCGATCTCCTGCTGGTTGGTCAGGGCCAGGCCCGGACCCGAGTCCTTGTACCAGAGCCAGCGGCCGAGCTTGGCCAGCAGTTGGCCGTCGGTGGCGTCGCGCCCGATCGACACCACCCGCACATGGTCGTCGCCTCGCCGCCCGGTGAACGACCGCGCGCCCCAGGTCTGCGATCGGCTCACGGTGAGGTCGGTGACGTCCTCGCCGATGGCGGCGAGATCGCGTTCGATCTCGGTCGGGTCGGGCATGCCGTCGGGTGAGCCGAGGACGAGGTGGAGGGCGGCGGCGAGGGCCCACCCGAGGGCGAGTGAACCGATGATCCCGCTGGGGTAGCCCTCGCGTTCGGCGATGGTGCCGACCGCCACCACCACGAGGCTCCAGGTGAGCAGCCGGCGGAACGGACGAGTGATCTCCGGGGCGGCCACGAAGAAGACTGCCGCGGTGATGACGAGACCGACGGCGGGGTACTGCGGATAGTCCTTCAACCCCCGTGACGCGGCGTCGACGGCGGCGGGGGCATCGATGAGGTGCTGCAGGGCGACAGCGACGGCGCCGCCACTGGCGATGGCCAGCAGCACGGCGCCGATGAAGCGCGGTCGGCGCACGGCGACGGCCACCACCAGCACGACACCGATGCCGATCGCCAGACCGGCGCCGTTGGCGAAGCCGAAGACCCGCAGCACCGGCCGGGGCACCGCCGACACCACGTCGTGGGCGGTGCGCTCCCACGACGAGTAGTGCACGGCGCCGACGGTGCCGATGACGAACACGACCAGACCGGCGAGCACGCGCAGCACGTCGGACGGGCGACGATGCAGCCCGCGATCGGGAACGACACCGAACATGGCCCTCCAGCTCGAGCGTCGGTCGCGATCGGGAGTCATGTCAGAGGAGCGACAGGTCAGCCGATGGTGGCGGCGGCGAAGGTGCGCATCTCGCGCTCGAGGTCGGGACCGGACGGGGTGTAGAGGATCTCGACGACACCGGCCGAGCGGGCCGTGTCCAACCGGGCCCGGATCGCATCGGCCTCGCCGACCCAACCCCAGGAAGCCAACTGCTCCGGCGTGGCCAGGTCGAGAACGGTGCGGTCGCGCCCGGTGACATGGGTGATGTGGCCCCGATGCACGGTGAGGTGACGCTCGCCCTCGGGACGCGATGCCTCCACGTCGGCCAGCCATTCCGCCCCTCCGGCCATGCCGGCCAGTCCGTCGGGGAAGGCCTCCCACACGCCGTGGTAGGAGACGACGTACCACGGTCCGATGGCCTCACGGGCCCGTTCGGATCCGGCCGACTCGCCCGGCTCGAGCACGGTGCCGGACACCATCTGCACGTGGTGTCCGTAGGGACCCTCGACGCCGGCGACGTCGATGAGACCGGTGCACACGTTCCGCCGGATGAGGTCGGCGGTGATGTCCAGACCCCTGGGACCCATGGCCGACACCAGCAGTGGCACGTCGATCGGTCTATCGGCGGCCAGCCCGGGCATGTGCACCATCTCGGCCCGGGCGCCATCGATGGTCACGGTGCCGCCCTGGAGCAGCGTGTGCAGGTTCTCGACGTGCTCGGTGAACGTCTTCCACGACAGTGCCTTCTTGCCCAGCACCATGCGGGCGGTGAAGCCCGTGCCCAGACCCACCATGAGACGGCCCGGGGCCATGCGTTCGATGGTGGCGATGGCCGATGCGGTGGTCATGACGTGGCGGAGGTTGGGAACCAGCACTGCAGTCCCCACGTCGAGGTGTTCGGTGGCCTGCACGACGTTGGCGATGTTGATCCAGATGTCCTCGTAGAGTGCGGCCGAGTCGTACATCCACGCCCGCCGGTACCCGAGCTCCTCGGCCAGCCGGGCCAGTCGGACGGCGTCGGGTCCGGGACAGATGCCGATCGAGATCTCCATCCGTGCATCCTCGCACGGAACGCAACGGGGGTACGGTCTCGGACCGGAGGTGCGCATGGGTGCGGACGGACACAGGGGAGAGCGGGCGGCCGACGAGGCGGACGTGCACAGGGTCATCGTGCGTCTGGCCCAGTATGCGGACGGGCTCGGTTCGTGCGAGGAGTACGCCGCGCTGTTCGCCGAGGACGCCGACTGGCTGATGCCGGGCGCGCCCCGCCATGGCCGGGCCGACATCCTCGCCGGATCGATCGAGCGCCGAGCCGCCGGTGGGGTGGGTCCGGGCAGCAACACCCGTCACGTCATCGCGTCCACCGCCGTCGAGTTCCCCGACGCCGACACGGCCGTGGCCGACTCCTACTGGATGTTCTACGTGGAGACCGACACCGCCCCCCGACTGCAGTTGATGGGCACCTACCGCGACACGCTGCGACGCACGTCCGAGGGGTGGCGCATGGCCCGTCGCGAGGTCTCGTACGGATGACGGCCGCCATCGAGGCCATCGATCTGGTCAAGACGTTCGGTCGTGACGTCAGGGCACTGGACGGTGTGTCGTTCTCGGTTCCGCAGGGAACGGTGCTCGGTCTGCTCGGCCCCAACGGGGCCGGCAAGACCACCACCGTGCGCGTCCTGACCACCACGCTGGTGCCCGACTCCGGCCGGGCCACCGTCAACGGTCTCGACGTGGTGCGCGACGCCGACGGCGTACGGGCCAGCATCGGTCTCGCCGGTCAGTACGCGGCGGTCGACGAGAACCTCACCGGGCGCGAGAACCTGCGGATGATCGGACAGTTGTTCCAGTTGTCGAGACGGGACGCCACCCGGATCGCCGACGAGCTCCTCGAACGCTTCCGTCTCACCGAGGCGGCCAACCGTCCGTCCAAGACCTACTCGGGCGGCATGCGCCGACGGCTCGACATCGCTGCGGCCCTCATCGTCAAGCCGCCGGTGCTGTTCCTCGACGAGCCGACCACCGGTCTCGATCCCAACAGCCGCAGTGCCGTGTGGGAGATCGTCGTCGACCTCGTGGCCGAGGGCACCACGGT
>VERC01000135.1 GCA_018882825.1 Acidimicrobiia bacterium
CACGTACGACGCGTCGATGCTGCTCGTGGTCACCCATGCCACGGTCGTGCGCATCCTCGTCACTGCGCTGCTCGGCCTGCCGGTGGCTCGCTACCGGGCCCTGTTCGCCCGACCGTCACACCTGTCGTGGACGGAACTCGAGTCGACCGTCGACGGCTGGATGCTCCACACCTATTCGTCTCCTCCCGTCGGGGTCGATCGGTGACGCGCCAGCACCTGCATCTCGGGATCGACATCGGTACGCAGGGCGCCCGGGCCCTTGCCGTCACCGTCGACGGGACGGTGCGGGCCCGTGGTGAGTTCGCGTTGCCCGTGCCCGCGCCGGGCCCGAAGCAGGAACAGCAGCCGGAGGAGTGGTGGCAGGCCATGGTCGGCGCGGTGCGTGCTCTCGGTGACGCGCGCGACGACGTCGTGTCGATGGCGGTGTCGTGCACCTCGGGTTCGGTGTGCGCGCTGGACGACTCCGGGAATGCGGTGGGGCCGGGTCTGCTCTACGCCGATCGTCGTGCCGTGGTCACCGAGGGGACCGATGCCAGTTGGGCGGTGGCGAAGATCGCCTGGCTGGTCGCAGAGGGTGCGTCGCTGGTGCCCGATGCGACGTCGTTCACCAGTCCGGGTGGGTACGTCGCGTCGCGGCTGATGGGCGCGTCGGCCCCGATCGACGTCACGCAAGCACTCAAGTTCGGATTCGACCCGGCGCTTCACCGCTGGGGTTCGCTACCGGTCGGCCCCGATCGACTGCCCGAGGTGGTCGACACCGGTCGACCGATCGGGGTGATCGATGGCGACGCAGCCGCCGCGACCGGACTGCCCGTGGGTGTCGTGGTCGTGGCTGGTGCCACCGACGGGGTGGCCGGCCATCTCGCCTGCGCGCCCACGCCGCAACGGTGGGCCGTCGCCATCGGCTCGACCATCGTGTGGAAGGCGATGTCCGACCGCCGCATCGACGTGCCCGGGGTGGGCATCTACAGCCATCGGGGCCCCGACGGGTGGTGGTTCCCCGGAGCGGCCTCCAATGCCGGCGGCCGCGTGCTGTCCACGTGGGCCGACCCGGCGCGAGTGGCCGAACTGTCGGAACGGATGGTCGTCACGCCCGCCATCGACGCGGTCTACCCGAGTGTGGTCCCCGGCGAACGCTTCCCCTTCGTCGACCCCGACTTCCGGCCGGTCCCGTTCGACGGTCGATCGGAGACGGATCGATTCGCCGCCGAGGTGGCGGGACTCGCCTTCGTCGAACGGTGGGGGTGTGAGGAACTCGTCGGCCACGGGTGTGTGCCGCCGACGTCGATCGCCACCACCGGCGGCGTCGTGGCCTCGGAGTCGGTCACGCGACTGCGAGCCGACGTGTTGCAGCTCCCCATCGAGGTCCCGGCCGAACCGTCCTCGGCCTTCGGTGCGGCGATCGTGGCGGCCGCGCCGGCGCACGGCGGCGTGCTCGATGCGGCCCGGGCCATGGTCGACATCTCCCGTCGGATCGAACCGTGCGCCGATGACAGGTGGGCGTCGGCCTCTCGGCGATTCCGCGAGCGCATCGTCCAGGCAGGGAAGGAACCGGCATGAGCATGCATGACCGACTCGCACAGTTGTGCCGTGAACTCGGTGATCCCCGTCGCGAACTGGCCGTGCTCGGAGAGGGCAACGCCTCGGCACGTCTCGACGACGCCACGCTGCTCGTGACGACGAGTGGATCGGAACTCGGCCGTCTCGGTGACGAGGATCTCGTGGCCGTGGAACTGGAGCCGGCGGTGGCGCTCGTGCGAGACGTCGAACCGGAGGATTTCGAACGGGCGATGCTCGACCGGCTGGCCCGCCCCCGACCCGACGGTGCTCGTCGGATTCCGTCGATCGAGACGTTGCTGCACGCGCTCGTCCTCGATCGCACCGGTGCCGCGTTCGTGGGCCACACCCATCCGACCTCGGTGTTGGGACTGGCCTGCAGCGTCCGACTCGAGGACGCGTTCGCCGGAGCGATCTTCCCGGACGAGGTCGTCGTGTGCGGCTCGGCCTATCTCGTCGTCCCCTATGCGCCGCCCGGGCCCGCCCTGGCCCGTGCCCTCGATGTCGCCCTCGATCGACATGTCGAGGAGATCGGGACGTGGCCGCGGGCGATCGTGCTGGCCAATCACGGACTGCTGGCGCTGGGATCGACGCCGGCCGAGGTCCTGGCCGTCACCACGATGACCGACAAGTCGGCGAAGGTGCGCGCCGTCGCACTCGCGGTGGGAGGACTGCGGCCGCTGCCGGCGGCCGAGGTCCGCGCCCTCGACGGTCGCGCCGACGAGCACTACCGACGGCGCCGACTCGTCGAAGGAACGTGATGGTCCCGAGTCCTGCGGCGATACCGACACCGGCCGGTCGGCTCGACTGGTATCGACAACGACTGACCGACACCGGTTCGGTGACCATCGACGCGGCGGTCGTCGCCCTCGGTGTCAGCGGGATGACCGCTCGCCGTGACCTCGACACCCTGGAGGCGCTCGGCGAGGCCCGTCGAGTGCGAGGAGGCGCCCTCGCCGTGGGACCGTCACCGTTCCGCACGCGTTCACCGCTCAACGCCCGGGCCAAGGTCACGATTGCCGAGAAGTTGTTGCCGATGGTGCCGACATCCGGAGCGATCGCCATCGATTCGTCGTCGACCATGGCGTGTCTGGCCAACGTGCTGGTCGCCGCTCGGGACCTGCTGGTGGTCACCAACGGACTCGAGACGTTCGAATCTCTCCAGTCCCGGCCCGGGATCCGTCCGGTGCTCACCGGTGGCGACCGCGACGAACGCACCTCGAGTCTCGTCGGACCGGTCGCCGAGGCCACGGCGCGATCGTTCCGTTACGACGTGGTGTTCCTGTCGGTCGCCGCACTCGACACCGGACTCGGCGGCCTGGAGGTCACTCCCGAGGAGGCGTCGCTCGACCGCGTGTTCGTGGCCGCGGCCGAACGGGTGGTGCTCGGCGCCGACACGTCGAAGGTCGATGTGGTGGCGGGTGCACCGGTGCTGGCGGTCGAGTGGTCGGATGTCGACGTGCTCGTGACCGAACTGGCTCCCGACTCGCAACGGGTGCGCGCCCTCACCGAACTGACGAAGGTCGTCTGAGAAGGACGGTCAGATGCGGTAGTCGCTGACCTGGGTGTCATCGACACCGAGGTCGGTGAAGTTGTCGTAGGCGCGCGCGGCCATGAACTCACGCCACGCGAACGGCCGATAGTGCGCGCCGTCGGCGGCGAACTCTTGCAGTGGTGCGACCACCGTCTCGCGGGGCGGATTGCCGAAATAGGGGATCGAGAATCGACGATCGCGGGTCATGGGCAGTACCCGATGCACGGCGGCGCGCCATCGGTCGTTCGTCCATGCCTGGGTGCAGTCGCCGAGGTTGACCACGATCGTTCCGGGTTCGGGCTCGACGTCGATCCAGCCCGACTCACCCGAAAGGGTCTGAAGTCCACCGGTGTCGTCCTGCAGCAACAGGGTGAGCGTGCCCGGATCGGTGTGATGTCCGAGGGCGACATCACCGAGGTCGGCAAGACCGTCGCGTTCACCGGCGGGCACCGGATCGCCGACGGTGTAGAGGTTCAGGCGAACCGTGCTGCCCTGCCGGGCACAGGCCATCTCCGTGGCCGACCGCGAGTGCAGGTCGAGCACCGAGTGCAACAGGGCGAGCACTCGTTGCGAGAGGGTGCTCATGGCGTCGAAGTGGGCGACCATCGCGGCGCGGAAGCCCGGAAGGTCGGGCCAGCGGTTCATCTCGTCGGCCCGGGCCGGATCGACGAAGTCGAACACCTCCTTGTGATCCCGGGCCCGCTTGGTCAGTTCACGATCGAACCAGCCGAGCGGGTTGTCGAGATCGCGCACGATGGCAGTGCGCAAGCCACGGGGTGCATCGAAGAAGCGACGGGTGGCGTCCCAGGTGGAGTCGATCACGTCGTCGAGCCCGTGCCCGGCGATCAGGAAGAACCCGTGGTCGCGACAGGCGGCGTCGAGTTCGGCCCGGGAGGTTGCATCGGGATCGGCGATGTCGACGACGGGAACGATGGCCACACGACAGTCTGTCCCATACGACAGTCCGAGTCCCCGGTGACGCCAACTAGCGTCGGACGGATGTGGAACGATCGAACTGTGAAGCGCGCTGGCGCCATCGTCCTCGCCCTCGTGGTCATCGCCGCCGTGGTGGTGCTGACGGTGCGCCTCGACTCCGGGGGCTCCGGGAGCAACGCCGGTGACGCCAACGGATCGATCGTGTCGTCGACGCCCATCGCCGGATCGCCGGCCGGGTCGACCGGCTGGCGCATCGTGTACACGACGACGACGGCCGACGGGATGCCGGCGGTGTCGTCGGGCACGGTGTACGTGCCGACGAGTCCGGCACCGTCGGGTGGACGGTTCGTGGTGGCGTGGGCCCACCCGACGCTGGGCACGGGAGCGGACTGCACCCCGTCGCAGGCCACCGACCCCAGTGCGGCGATCCCCGGTTTCGCCCAGATGATGTCGAACGGTTGGGTGGTGACCAGCACCGACTACACCGGTCTCGGCACCGAGGGCGTGCTGCCGTACCTCATCGCCGAGGGTGAGGCGCGCAACGTCATCGACTCGGTGCGGGCGGCCCGCAATCTCCCCGGAACCGATGCTGGTCCCACCTACGCCGTGTGGGGTCATTCGCAGGGAGGGCACGCGTCGCTGTCGACCGCGGACGAGATCGCCGACTACGGACGTGGACTCCGACTCGTGGGTGTGGCCGCCGCGGCACCGGCCGCCGAACTGGCCGCGCTGGTGAACCTGCAGTGGCAGAACTACGTGTCGTGGGTGATCGGTTCGGAGGTCATCGACCTGTGGCCGGAGTTCTACCCGCAACTGTCGGCCTCGCAGGTGGCGACACCGCTGGCCATCGAGCAGTCGCCGGCACTGAGTGCCGTGTGCATCACCTCGAACGTGACTGCGTTGGTGCAGCAGTTCGGTACGGTGCTGACCCAACCGTTCTTCTCGGTGAACCCGACCACCGTTCCGGCATGGTTCAGCGAATTGCAGGCCAACACACCGCAACCGGCAAGCGGGATCCCGGTGTTCGTCGCGCAGGGTCTGCAGGACGACGTCGTGCTGCCGTCGACCACCGCCCTGCTCGCCACGCAGTGGTGCGCTCAGGGTTCGGCGCTCTCGGTGCAGTGGTATCCGACGGCCACGCACTTCACCATCCCCTCCGTCGCCGCACCCGATGCGATGGCGTGGTTGTCGAAGGTGTTCGCCGGTCAGTCACCCGCAACGACGTGTGGTCAGGCGCTTCCTGTCTCGCCCGCGGCTGCGCCTGTGGCCCCCTGAACCGGCGGCGAAAAGGGCGCGATCGTCAAAGCGTGATCGCGGTACTCCATCCGTCGTAAATCGTCTCGTCATCCCCCATCGCGCGGTAGCCACGGTGGTGGAATGGGTCCGGCGGAAGATGCGGTGACAGTGATGTCGCTGCGACGAAAGGAGCACCCATGGACACGATGGATGACGGCGGACGTCTGGTCGAACTCTCGGCCCGGGAACGCGAGGTCCTTCAGCAGTTGGTGAACGGTCACGGCCCGGCTCGTTTCGCCGAGCACCTCTACATCTCGCGGAACACGGCCCGCACACACGTGAAGCACGTGCTGTCGAAGCTCGGCGCGCATTCCTGTCTCGAGGCGGTGAGCATCGCGGTGAGCGAAGGCATGCGGCTCGAGCACCTGGAGCCCGTCCCGTTCGGGGGGGGGGGGGCTTCCTAGCCGAGTCGTGCTCTCGTAGCCGATCCGGATCCCACGAGGGATCCTGATCTCGATCGCGATCTCGATCCCGATGACCGGGCACTGTCGCTCCGGTAGGGTCCGGGGCGCCGCACCGGGGGGATCGGATGAAGCAGATCATGCTGTACGGCGTCGACGACTGGCGTCTCGACGACATCGACGTGCCCGAGCCGGGCCCGCGGGATGCCCTGGTGCGGATCGCCGCCTGCGGCATCTGCGGGACCGACGTGTCCTATGTGCACATGGGCATGACGCCCGGCCGGCCCATCCCGCTCGGACACGAGATGGCGGGAACGGTCGAGTGGCTCGGCGCCGAGGTGTCCGGGGTGTCGGTGGGCGATCGTGTGGTCGTGTGTCCCTCCGACGCCGGCGACGGACCGATGGGTACCGGCGGTCGTCAGGGCGGACTGACACCGCTGCTGTACGTGCCCGATGCCGCCGATGGCGCGCGGTTGTTCCGGATCCCCGACTCGATGTCGCTCACCACGGCGGCATTGGCCGAACCGGTGGCGGTGGGCATGCAGTCGGTCAACCAGTCGGAGGCCCGTCCCGGTGAGAAGGTGGCGGTGTTCGGATGCGGCCCGATCGGCCTGTTCGCCCTCGCCACACTGGCCGATCGCGGTGTCGAGGACGTGGTGGCCATCGACTTCAGTCACGCCCGACTCGCTCTGGCCCGCGAGATGGGCGCAGCCCACGTGCTGGATCCGTCCGAGGTCGACGTGTGGGCCGAGTTGAAGCGCATCCACGGCGAGGCGCCCTTCATGTTCGGACCGACCGCGGCCACCGACGTGTTCATCGAGGCGTCCGGTGCCGACAGCGTCATCGGTGACGTGCTGCAGAACGGCAGGGTCGACGGGCGTCTGGTGGTCGTGGCGTTGCAC
>VERC01000136.1 GCA_018882825.1 Acidimicrobiia bacterium
GGCCTGCATCGAGTCACTCCAACGACGTCGGCCCGGTGTAGCCCTTCAGCAGCGAACCCATCAACGGCGAGTCGGGGCCACCGGTCGGACTGGAGGGGAACTCCGTCAGTCGGTCGGCGTTGGCGGCGATCCACTCGGGCGTGAGTCCGCGGTCGGTGATCCCCTCGTTCACGGCGAAGCCCACACGGGCGATGTGACCACCGCCGACAGCGAAGCACTGCCCGCTCACGGGACACGACGGATGGGAGAGCCACGCCACCAAGGGCGCGACCAGTCTCGGATGCAGCCATTCGGCCAGTTCCTCGCTCCACGGGACGGCACCGAACCCGGTGCCGAGTCGCGTCTTGGCGTAGGGCGCGATCACGTTCACGGCGATGCCGTGCGGCGCACCCTCGGCGGCCATGGCGATGGTGAGGCCGATGATGCCTGCCTTGGCCATCGAGTACACGGTGCTGCGCTCCACACCGCCGTACGCCGCGCCCGAGGACACGTTGACGATGCGGCCACCGCCGGCCACCTCCATGGCGCGCCATGCCGCACGTGCGACCTGCACGGTGCCGAGCAGTTGCGTCGACACGACGGTGGCGATGTGTTCGTCGGCGAAGTCCACGAACGGACGCATGCGCACCTGTCCCGCGTTGTTCACGCAGATGTCGAGGCGCCCCCACGCGTCCAGGGCCGAGGCCACCATCGCCTCGGCACCCTCGACGGTGGCCACCGAGTCGTGATTGGCGATGGCCTCGCCCCCGGCGGCACGGATCCGGGCCACCACGTCGTCGGCCGGATCGGTCTCGGGCGCGATGCCCCCGTCACCGGTGTCGGTGATGGCGACGCCGAGGTCGTTCACCACCACCTTGGCCCCGCGTTCGGCGAGCAGGAGCGCGTACTCGCGCCCCAGTCCACGTCCTGCCCCGGTGATGAGCGCCACTTGACCGTCGAATCGCAGTTCGTCCATGCCCGCAGTCTGCCCCCGCACGCTGACCTACGATGACCGTTCCTTCCGGCTCCGGCCGGGTCCGGGGCTGTAGCTCAGCTGGCTAGAGCACCTGCTTTGCAAGCAGGGGGTCGTGGGTTCGAGTCCCATCAGCTCCACCACCTGGGCTCGAGACATCTCGAGCCGAGACTGGAGACATCTCGAGGTCGGATGTCGGCTGGGCGCAGTCGGCCCGCTGGGGACAGTCGACACGATCGTGCGCTCGTCATCATGGATGCGATGGTCGATGCGTCATCACCGACACGCTGCTCGTGACTCCGACGTGGGCTGATCGACCGACGATCGGAAGGATCGGCATCGGCGCTACGAGAGGATGTCCTTCCGATCGAAGCGTAGGACGGCGATCCCCACCAGGAGAACGAACACTCCGACGTTGTAGACGAGGCCGGTGGCCATCTGATCCCATTTGATGACTGGTCCGAGGGCATCGGCCCACGCCTGCGCGTAGTTGGCGGGGAGGAACTCGCGCAACGAGCCGAGGGCGTCGATCGCGTCGAGGATGTTCGTGAAGATGACGGTGACCACCGCTGCTCCGACTGCACCGAGGGGGACGTCGGTGGAGACGCTGGCCAGGAACGCGATGCCCGCCGGGACGAGGAGCGTGATGGCGATGTACCCCGCGACGATGGCGAGTCGCACCGAGGAGTCGCCCGCTCCCAGGGTGCCGCTCAACGGGCTCTCGAGGGTTCCGCTCCCGAAGGCGGCGAGTCCGAGGAGGAACGACGTGATCACGAGCACGACGAGCACTGCGCAGGTCAACAGCAGGCCCACCACCATCTTGACGAAGAGGAACCTCCGTCTCGGGACCGGCGCCACCAACAGGTACCGCATGGTTCCCCAGGAGGCCTCGCTCGCGACCGTGTCGCCGAGGAACATCGCTGCGAGTATCACCAGTAGGAATGCCGAGGAGAAGAACAGCCCGCTGAGCGCGAAGTTCCAGGGACCGGAGGCCATCAGACCGAAGACGTCGAGGTCCCCGTCGGCCAGTCCGCTGCTGCCGGAGGAGGGGCCGAAGAGAACGGCGAGCACGACAACGACGGGCAGCGCGATGACGATCGCGAAGGCCACTGCGGTTCGGCGGCGCCGCACCTGACGGATCAGCTCCACGCGCACTCCGAGAGTGCGTTGCGCCGAGTACTGGCTCATCGGCGTGTCTCCTCGAGTGGTCCGGCATTGGCCAGGTGGTCTGAACCCACGAGATCCATGAACACGTCCTCCAACTGCTGGCCGCTGCGGTCGGCGAGCAACTCCTCCACCTTTCCCGCCGTCACCACCGTGCCCCGGTGCATGACGACGACGTGGGAACAGGTCTGCTCGACCTCGCCGAGCAGGTGCGACGAGAGGATCACCGTGCGACCGTCCTTCGCGTACTCGCGCAGGACCTGACGCATCTCGCGGATCTGCGGAGGATCGAGACCATTGGTCGGTTCGTCCAGGATCAGGATGTCGGGGAGGCCGAGCATCGCCTGCGCCAGTCCGAGCCGCTGCCGCATGCCCTGACTGTAAGTGCGCACCTTGCGGTCGATGGAGGCGCCGAGACCGGCGATCTCGAGCACGTCGTCCATGAGGGGATCGCCCGAGCGGCCGCTCGCCCGCCAGAAGAGTTCGAGGTTCGCTCGTCCGGACAGATGAGGCAGGAATCCGGGGCCCTCGATGAACGTGCCGACACGCGACAGGACAGGTGCACCTGGAATCACCCGCTCGCCGAAGACGAACACCGAACCATCCGTCGGTCGGATCAACCCCATCGCCATGCGCATCGTGGTGGTCTTGCCCGCCCCGTTGGGGCCGAGGAGACCGAGGACGACACCGCGAGGCACGGTGAAGTCCACGCCGGCGACGGCGCGCACCCCCGAGCGGAACTGCTTCACCAGTCCCTCGATCACGAGTGGGCTGTCGGCGAGATCCGGACGGAGCGCCCGGTCGGTCGAGCGTGGACGGAGCATCCGAAGGACGAGCCCCATGGCGACGGCGATGCACAGTGCGATGAGCGGCCACGCCCAGAGTGGGAGTCCCTGCGCTGTCTCGGTCATCGCGACCTGAGGGATCGTCAACGTCGAGTCGGCGAGTGACACCGTGTAGAGCGAAGGGTCGACCGGAAGTCGGTAGGCCTGATCGGTGGTACTGACCGTGACGATGAGTCGGTTCCCGGCAGCGGCATCGGCCACGATGGCCGGCAACTCGACATCGACGCGTCGGGGCGTGGGTCCCACTTCGACCTTCATAGGCGCCACGAGCCCGTTGGGCAGCACGAACGTCTCGGCCGCGGTCTGGATGCGAAGCCCGACGAACAGGGTCGCGTCGCGGGGGATGTCACTCGAGACCTCGAGGCTGACGCGCGGTGCCCCGATGATTCGCGTCGACTCCGACAGCGGCTCGGAGAAGAACGCCGCGCCCTGATTCGGGGCGAGCTGCACGTCGAGCAGCGACAGCACGGTGCCGAGCGATCCGAGACCCGGAAGCGAGGTCACCGCTGCGGGGACGCCTCCAGCCGGAGCCAGGATCCGTTGGGGCGGACCGGCCAGGGTGATCGATCGCCGAGTCTCTCCGGAGAGTCCCGGGTACCCGGGACTGGTGAGGATGTCGACGTTCGCCGATTCACGGTCGTCGAGAGCGGAGACCTCCACGAGTGAGGCCTCGAAGTCGAGTGCGACAGGAGGCCCATCAGCCAGATACGCCGCGAACCAGGATCGGGTCAGACCACGAAGCCGGCTCGACTCGTCCGCTCCGCCGTCGTGCCCCTGGCCGTGCCACACGACTTTGACCGGCGTGTCGGGGTTGGCGGCGCGGATCTGCTCGGCCGTCGCGTTCAACTGGGCCAGCGGGAACAGGGAGTCGGCCTGCCCGCCTCCGAGCAATGTGGGGACCTTGATCCGATCGGTCACGCTCGCAGGTGAGGACGCTCGCATGAGGACGCGCAACTCCTCGGAGGCCGCGCCACTCGCCGCCGCAGCTGTGTAGGCGGCGCACCACTGCGGTGCGAACCGGCCGCAGAGATCCGCCTGACCTTGCGGGGACGCGAGCCCGGCACTGAAGAAGGCCGAGGTCCACAACTCCTTGTAGACGCCGGGCACATCGGAGCCGAGAGCAGACTGCCCGAACAACGACGCGCTCAGGTCGTTCCAGGTGATGTCGGCGGCGACGGCATCCACGCGATCGTCGAGACCCGCAAGGAGCAGCGCGAGGGCCCCGCCGTACGAGCCACCCGCCACACCGACGATCGGGTCGCCCGGGCCCTGAGTGGACACCGTCGGTAGACCGCTCAGATAGTCGATCAGTGCCGAAGCGTCGGCGACCTCGAACTGCGGAGAGTTCATCGAGATCAGACCGGTCGAGTTCCCGAATCCCCTTGCGGTGTAGGCGAGCACGACGAATCCGGCGTCGGCGAGAAGACGGGCCTCAGCGGCGACCGAGCCCTTGTTCCCGCCGAACCCGTGGGCGAGGAGTACGGCAGGCGCGGGTGTCGTCGCCGGGAGGTACACGTCGGTGTCGAGTTGCACGGGCGTGGGATCGGTCCCCGATGTCGGGCCGCCCCGGAGGATCAGCGACTCGGTCCGCACCGACGATCGCGTGCACCCGGAGGCGACCAACGCGACCACCGCAACGAGGAGGGCGAGACCGACTCCGAGGACCGGGCGCAGCACTCGGGCGCGAGAGACGTGTCCCACACCGCGCCGGCGTTGCTGGACACCGTTCACGTCTCGATCCTTGCAGGGGATGGAGAGGCCGACTCCTTCAGGCCGAAGCGATCGTGGAGACGACGAAGCGGTGCGGGGGCCCACCAGTTCGCGTCCCCAGCGAGACGCATGAATGCAGGAACGAGGAACGCCCGAACGATGGTGGCATCCATCAGAACGGCGAGCCCGAGGCCGATGCCGAACATCTTGATGAAGCTGACACCCGAGGTGCCGAAGGCGAAGAACGTGATCGACAGCAGCAGTGCGGCAGCGGTGATGATGCGACCGGTGCGCTCTAGGCCGAGGGCAACGGCGGCGTCATTGTCGCCCACCCGGTCGTATTCCTCCTTGATCCGCGACAGAAGGAACACCTCGTAGTCCATCGACAGTCCGAACGCGATGCAGAACATCAGGATCGGCATCGAGATGTCGAGAGTGCCCGTGGCCGTGAATCCCAGCAACCCGGACAGGTTGCCGTCCTGGAATATCCAGACCATGGCACCGAACGTGGCGGTGAGGCTGAGGAGGTTGAGCATCAGGGCCTTCACCGGCACCAAGAGGCTCCCGGCCATCAGGAACAGGAGCACGAATGTGGCGATCACGATGATCGAGATGGCCCACGGCAATGCTCCACTGATGGCTGCCTTGGAGTCGACGAGGCCGGCGGCCTGGCCTTCGACGGCGACGTCGAAGGGAAGGTCGAGCGTGCGGATGTCCTTCACCAGCTGCTCGCCCTGCGGTGACACGACGGGGAAGTCCGGGACGACCGACATCCAGGAGATCGCCGTGCCGTCGGTGGTGATGAAGCTTGCATCACTCGGACTCGTTGCGTCGAGCTGGCCGTTGACGAACGTCCCGGCGGCGCTGTCGACGCGGTCGACTCCATCGATGGCCGACAGCGAAGCGGCTGCCGTGGCGATGTCGTCGAGTCGCTCACCCCCGACGCCGTCGGCGATGACTCCGAAGCTCTCGGCCGCGTTGCCGCTGAACTCGGCCCGGAGGATCTCTGATGCCTGGCGGCTTCCCGCCGACTCGGGCAGGACGCGATCGTCGGGAATGCCGAAACTCACCCGGAGGAACGGAGCGCCGAGGAGCAGCAGGAACGCCACGCCCATCGCAGCGATCGGGATCGGCCGGCGCATCACGAAGATGGCGATCCGGTGCCAAGCGCCCTCGTGCTCGGCCCGAGCGACCCGACGGCGCCCGATGCGCACTGCGTCGACCCGGTGACCGAGCGCTGCCAGGAGAGCGGGGAGCGACAGGATCGATCCGGCGAGGGCGAGCAGCACCACGGCGATACCGGCGTACGCGAACGATCTGAGGAAGTACAGCGGGAACACCAGCAGCGCAGACAGGGATACGGCAACGGTCAGTGCACTGATCAGCACTGTCCTGCCAGCCGAGTTCACCGTGCGCACCACCGATTCCTCGACACTGTGCCCGGCGTGTAATTCCTCGCGGAATCGCGAGACGATGAAGAGGCTGTAGTCGATGGCGAGCCCGAGACCGAGTGCCGTCGTCAGGTTGACCGCATAGATCGAGACGTCGGTCACGGAACCGATGATGAACAGGCTCAGCAGGGTTCCGAAGATGGCGATCACGCCGACGAACAGGGGTAGCAGAGCGGCGACCAGACTTCGGAACACGAACAGCAGCAGTACGAGCGTGAGGGGGATGGCGATCAGTTCGGCACGCAGCAGGTCGCCCCCGATGGTGCGGCCGATGTCGGCGAACACGGCGTCGCTGCCGCCGAGCAGCACGTCGAAGCCACCCTGCGCACCCGTGAACTGCCCGTCGATGACGGTGAGTTGCTCATCGATGAACTTCTCGTCGCCGACCAGTCGAGCGAGGACCAGCGCAGTGTCACCGTTGCTGCTGCGGAGCCCCGGTGCATTGCCGAGCGACCAGTACGACACCACCTGTTCGACACCGTCC
>VERC01000137.1 GCA_018882825.1 Acidimicrobiia bacterium
GGATGGCGATGGGCGCGTCCGTCGTGACCGCACCCGCCGGGCCGCCCCGTGGTGCCCGGTAGCCCTCCGCCGGTGCGCCGTCGACCCAGGCGAAGAATCCGGTCGCCACGCCGGTGGGTTGATCGACCTCGCCGGTGAACTCTCGCTCGAAGGTGCGCGCCATGCCCACTCCGTCCTCGTGCATGGCGAAGTCCTCGTAGGCGCTCGCATCGGGGAACGGGCGATCGGCCATCAGGTAGTACTCGTCGGCGGCGAAGACGACGCGACGACCGAGGACGGAGAGGAACACCTCCTGCCACTCCTCCACCGCATCGATCACCGCCGAGGCCTCGACCGGGGTGTGGGGACGCATCGCCGGTTCGGTGTTGAAGCGGCTGACACCCAGTGGCACCACGCAGACCGACGAGAGCTCGCTGTAGTCGTCGAGGATCCCGGCGAGGGTGTCGTCGAGGACGGCGCCGTCGTTGCGGCCCGGACACACGACGATCTGACCGTGGACGTCGATGCCGTGATCGAGCAGGGCCCGCAGCCACCGCAGGCTCATGCCACCGCGACGGTTGCGGAGCATCTCCGATCGCACGGTGGGGTCGGTGGCGTGGATCGACACGTTGAGGGGTGAGATGCCCTCGGCCACGACACGTTCGAGGTCGGCCTCGGTGAAACGGGTCAGCGTGGTGAAGTTCCCGTAGAGGAACGACAGACGCCAGTCGTCGTCCTTCACGTAGAGGCTCGGACGCAGTCCGGGCGGGAGTTGGTGGATGAAGCAGAACTCGCAGTGGTTGTCGCACGTCCGCACCTGGTCGAACAGGGCGGAATGCACCTCCACGCCGAGAGGAACCCCCTCCGGCTTGGCCACGGTCACCTGGAACTCGAGTCCGCCCCGGGCGACATCCAGCACGGGATCGGCGGCGTCGACCAGGAGCCGGTAGGCGATCACGTCACGGGGGGACTCACCGTCGATCCGCACCAGCAGATCGCCGACCTCGAGTCCGGCACCGGCTGCCGGGGAACTCTCCGCGACGCGGACGACCCTCGGAGCGGACATTCGCAGGAGCGTAGTGCCGATAGCCTCGCCCTCCATGGTCGAGAGGGTCCTGTTGGCGGCGCCGCGAGGGTTCTGCGCCGGTGTGGAGATGGCCATCAAGGCGCTGGCGTGGATGGTTCGATCCTTCGATCCGCCCGTGTACTGCTATCACGAGATCGTCCACAACCAGCGGGTGGTGCAACGATTTCGAGACCTGGGCGTCATCTTCGTCGACGACATCGCCGAGGTTCCCGTGGGTGCGCCGGTCATGTTGTCGGCCCACGGCTCGGCACCCGAGGTGGTGGCCGCCGCGCAGGCTGCGGGCGGATTCGTGGTGGATGCCGTGTGCCCGCTGGTGACCAAGGTGCACCATGAGGTGAAGGTGCGGTCGTCCAAGGGGTACCGGATCGTGTACGTCGGCCATGAGGGCCACGAGGAGGCCGTGGGGACGATGGCGGTCGCTCCAGAGGCGATCTCCCGGGTGGAGAACATCGAGGACGTCGCCGCGCTCCCGCAGTTCTCCGAGCCGGTGGCCTTGCTGGCGCAGACCACCCTCAGTCACCGCGACTGGTCCGACGTGCTCCAGGCCACCCGCCGACGGTTCCCGGACATGTGGGTGCCCGGCCGCTCCGACCTGTGCTTCGCCACCACCAACCGGCAGTCGGCGCTCCTCGAGATCGCTCCACAGTGCGACGCCATGATCGTGATCGGATCGGCCAATTCGTTGAACACGCGGGCCCTCGAGAGCCTTGCCCGCCACGCTGGCTGTGAACGCGTCCACCGGGTCAACGGTGCCGAGGAGGTTCCCGACGACCTCCATGGCGTGGTCGGCGTGACGGCGGGGGCTTCGGCCCCCGAGGAACTGGTGGAGGCGGTCATCGCCCGTCTCGCCCCTCGCGACGGGGTGACCGAGGTGCGGGTCACCGAGGAGGACGAGTACTTCCCTCCTCCGCGCCACATCCGAGACCTGGTGGCGACCGTCGACGGGGCTGCCCGTCTGCTGCTCGGCGGACCGTTGGCGGCCAGCGTCCCCGTGGACGACCGGGCGCTGCACGCCAGCGATGTGCTGGCCTCCCTGGCCTGAACGGTCGCCCGCTCGACTCCTCCATCGGGCAGAATGGCTCCATGACCGCCTCCTTCACCCGCATGGACGAGTCCACCGAGGCGCAGTGGCGCCACATCACCGAACAGCACTTCGTCAACCAGGATCGCATCGCCGACCGGTTCCTCATGCTGCTCGAGTCGCTGTCCGTGATCACCGACGGCTTCAACACGGACCAGCTCACCCACTGCCTGCAGACGGCGACACTGGCCGAGCGGGCGGGGGCCGACGACGAGGTCGTGTTCGCGTCATTGCTCCACGACGTGGGCAAGTCCGTCACGGTGGCCAATCACGGGCCGATCGCGGCCGAGATGATCCGACCGTTCGTGCGGGAGGACGTGTACCAGATGATCCGCGTCCATCAGGACTTCCAGGGTCGCCACTACTACCAGTACCTCGGTATGGACCCCGACGCTCGGGAGAAGCACCGCGACACGCTCACGCCCGAGCAGTTCGCCCTCGCCGCCCGGTTCGCCGACGAATGGGATCAGATCGCCTTCGATCCCGACTACGACACGCTCCCACTGTCGCACTTCGAGCCGCTCATCCGACGTCTCACGACGCACTGACCGCCCGTCGGCAGCGCGGCCCTACAAGCCCCGCTGATCCTCGACCAGCCCCAACAGCACCTGCGCGGCATCGAGGTAGGTCTTCTCGTTGATGAAGGCGTGCTGGGTCCCGGTGTAGACGTCGCGGAAGGCGCGCTCGAGCCGGTTGCCGTTGCGGATGGCGCTCGTCCCCGCGGCGAGGTGCGCCCATTGCGCGACTTCACGACAGGCCTCGGTGGCGTAGGTGGCGGCGATCCGCATGTCGGCCCGTTGGCGCGGCGTGACGTCGTCACCGGCCGCCACGCTGCGTTCGACCTCATCGAAGGTGTCGCGCACGAGACGATCCGCCGCGCGCCACATCCCGAGATGGTGCGCGTAGTTCCGCTGGAACGACGGGCGCTGGGCCAGCGGGGCCAGATCGCCCATGCGGACCTTCTCCATCGCCAGGGTGGCGACATCGGCCAACATGCCCCGGGCCACGCCGAGGATCCATGCTGCGTGGCCGGCGGCCGTGATGGCCATGAGTCCCATGCGGAACACGGCGGACTCGCCCCGATGGGGGCGACGCTCGAACAGTCCGAAGATCCGATGATCGGGCACGAACACGTCGTGCACCTCGTAGTCGAACGAACCGGTGCCTCGCAGGCCCTGCACGTGCCAGCCGTCGGTGAAGACGATGTCCTCGCGGGGAAGGACCGCGGCGAGCAGTCGGATGTCACCGCTGTCATCGAACTCGAGGTCGCCGTCACGGAACGGCAGGAATCCGGCGCACACGAACTGTGAGTGGCCGGTGCCCGAGCCGAAGTTCCACGCGCCACTGATGCGGTAGCCACCGTCGACGCGTTCCCCTCGTCCGTTGGGAGCGAACTGGCCACCCATGGTCACTCGCTCGGCTGAACCGAACGTCTCGGCGAATCCTTCGTCGGGCAGGTAGGCCGCGACCGCGGCAGCCGAGGGAAGGTTGGCGATGCCGATCCATCCGAACGAGCCGTCGAGCTCGGCCATGCGTTCCCAGGTGTCGATCATCTCGACGAAGGTCGGCTCGACGCCACCTGCCGCCGCCGGGTTGAACAGGCGCATGAGGCCCGTCTCCCACATCTGCTCCACGATCGGCTCGGTGAGGGTCCGATTCGCCTCGGAGGCGTCGGCCTCGGCCTCGACCACGGCGGCCATCCGCTCCACCAGTTCCACGCCTGCCGCTCTCGGTGTCACGTCGCTCCCCCGGTTCGCTCGAACCTCTCCATTGTCGCCCATCGGTACCCCATGGGGGAACACGCAGGATTCACCGTTCCGGCGCACCCGGAGTCTCGTGCTGGTTGGGCCGACCGACGAGCACCTGCGCCTCGTCGTACAGATCCTGGATGGCGTCCGACAGACGGGCGGTGAGGTCACGGACCGCCGAGCGGGGCACCCGCCCCCCCTCGGTGCGCGGGGGCGGTTGGATGGGCTCACCGATGACGATCGCCATCTTCACCGGTCGCACCATCCGACTGCCCTTGGGCATGGCCGCCTCGGTGCCGCCGAGACCGACGGGGATGATGGGGACGCCGGTGCGACAGGCGACATAGGCCGGACCGTCGAACAACGGGTGGATCCGAGCGCCGGTCTGACGTGTGCCCTCGGGGAACATCACCAGTGGCTCTCCCCGCTCCGCCACGGTGAGGGCGACCTTGAGCGCCTCACGATCGGCGCTCCCGCGTTGCACCGGGAAACCGCCCACCGAGGTCAGGAACCAGCCCAGGGCCCGGTTGGTCCACATCTTCTCGGCCCCCATGTACCGCATGCGCCGGTAGGTGGCGGCGCCCAGCACAGGGGTGTCGAGATACGAGCGATGGATTGGAGCGATGATGAACGGACCGCGCTTGGGGATGTTGCCGCGCCCATGGATCTCGAGTCGGAAGTACACGCGACACACCATCTCGATGAGGAAGCGAACGACGTCGTACATCGTCCGCTGTGCTCGACTCATCTCCTCGCCGCTCTCGTGCCCGTCGGGGATGTGCAACGGACGGCGCGTCATCCGAGGTGCTCCATGATCCGGTCGACGATCTCCTCGACGGTGAGGTCGCTGGTGTCGATGACCACGGCATCGTCGGCCGTGCGCAACGGATCGGCGCTGCGTCCGGTGTCGAGCGCGTCCCGGCGGGCCAACTCGGTGGCCACGGTCTCGTAGGAGAGGTCGGCGACCTCCTTGGAACGGCGGGCGGCCCGGACCTCCGGTGAGGCGTCGAGGTACACCTTGAGCCGCGCATCGGGGAAAACCACCGTGCCGATGTCGCGTCCCTCCATCACCCCACCGCCGTGCAGCACTGCCCATTGCCGCTGTCGCGCCCGCATCTCCTCGCGCACGGCCGGGTTGGCGGCCACGATGCTGACGGCGCGGGTGACCTCCGGCCCACGGATCTCGATGGTCGCGTCGATGCCGTCGACGACGACCCGACCGTCGGGCGAGATCGACAGCTCCATGTGACGGGCCAGGTTGGCCACCAACTCGGCGTCGTCCGGCGCCACGCTGCCGTGCAGTGCGGCGAAGGCCACCGACCGGTACATGGCCCCGGTGTCGAGGTATCCGAGTCCGCACCGCGCCGCCACGGCCCGGGCCACGGTCGACTTCCCGGACCCGGCCGGTCCATCGATGGCGATCACCTGCACCTGGCGTCCCTCCGGTCGCAGCGACTCCAACAGTTCGAAGTATGTCGGAAAGGTCTTGGCCACGCAGCCGGGGTCGTCGATCACCACGCCGGGGACGCGCAGTCCCACCAACGACATGCTCATGGCCATCCGGTGATCGTCCCAGGTGCGGACGAGACCGCCATGGATCGCTCCCGGAGTGATGCGCAACCCGTCGGGCTCCTCGATGACGTCTAGCCCCAGTGCACCCAGCTCCGTGACGAGCGCCCCGATGCGGTCGGTCTCCTTGGCCCGGATGAAACCGATGCCGCCGAGACGGGAGGGTGTGTCGGCGAAGGCGGCGACAGCGGCCAGCGTCTGCGCGGTGTCGGAGATGTCCGACAGGTCCACGTCGATGCCGTGGAGCGCACCGCCCTCGACGGTCGTGGCCGTCTCGGTGGCCGAGACGCCGGCTCCCATCCTCGCCAGCACGTCGACGAAGGCCAGATCACCCTGGATCGAGCCGGAGCCGAGACCGTCCACGGTGACGCGACCCCCGGTGATGGCGGCCGCGGCGAAGAAGTACGACGCGCCGCTGGCATCGGGTTCGACGTCGAACGCCGTCCCCCGGTAGCGACCGGGCGCCACCACGAAGGTGCGCTCATCGACCACGTCGACGGCGGCGCCGAAGTGACGCATGACCGACACCGTCATCTCCAGATAGGGACGCGACACCAGATCTCCGTCCACCACCAACCGGAGTCCCTGCGGGAGGCAGGTGGCGACGATGAGCAGACCGGAGGCGAACTGGCTCGACGCCTCACCCGGCACGTGGAGCACGGGCATCGCGCCGTCGCTCCCGAGCGCGGGACGGATCGTGAACGGGAGGTGCCCCGCCTCGCCGTCCTCCACGACCTCGGCGCCGAGGGCACGGAGGGCATCGATGGTCGGGCTCATCGGTCGTCGTCGCATTGCCTCGTCGGCATCGAGTGTGACCGGCTCGGTGGACAGCAGCAGGGTCGCGGCCACGAATCGAGCCGTGGTTCCCGACTGGGCGGCGTGCAGATGCGCTCGACCGCTCGGGATCGCGCCGGCCAGGCCGTCGACGGTGACGGTGGTGCCCGCTCTCGTGACGTCCGCACCGAGCCCGACGATGCACCCGAGCATCGCCTCGGTGTCCTCGGCCACCAGGGTGCCGGTCAGGACCGATCGGCCCTCGGCCAGCGCTGCGACCAGCAGGGCCCGGTTGGTGATGCTCTTCGACCCGGGCGGGCGGACCCGACCGCGGGCCGGGCCATCGAACGGGACGATCT